>DGUG01000012.1 GCA_002394535.1 Lachnospiraceae bacterium UBA4316 | reverse complement strand
GCGGAACCGGTGCCGCCCCCATAAGTTCTATACACAATGCGGGACTTCCGTGGGAGCTTGGTGTTGCCGAAGCCCATCAGACTCTTGCGATGAACGGTCTGCGGGATATGGTTGTTTTAGAGTGCGACGGTAAGCTTATGAGCGGAAGAGATGTTGCAATCGCTGCGATTTTAGGAGCTGAGGAGTTCGGATTTGCAACGGCACCTCTTGTAACTCTCGGCTGCGTTATGATGAGAGTCTGCAACCTTGACACGTGTCCGATGGGAATAGCCACCCAGAATCCCGAACTTCGCAAAAACTTTGAGGGAAAACCCGAGTATGTTCAGCGATTCATGATGTTCATAGCCGAAGAACTCCGTGAATATATGGCAAAGCTTGGCGTCAGAAGTGTTGATGAACTGGTCGGAAGATATGATCTTCTTCATGTAAAGGATACGGACTCAAAAGCCGTCTCCAATATAGATGTTTCAAGGATTCTGCCGGATGTACTTCCTCTTACGACCGGATACGGCAAAAAGAGATCCTATGATTTTGAATTAAAGGAAAGAAAGGATTACGGAATCCTACACGGAAAACGTGGGATCAGAAAAACCATAGAAAACGGTGATAAGTCGGAAGTCGCATGTGAGGTGGAAAATACCGACAGAACATTCGGGACTATGATAGGAGCATGTATTACAAGATTCCACCACGAAGGGCTGCCCGAAGATTCCGTTAGGATAAAATGCCGCGGAGCAGGCGGTCAGAGTTTCGGAGCTTTTATCCCGAGGGGTGAGACTATTGAACTTACGGGAGAAGCAAATGATTATTTCGGAAAAGGATTATCGGGCGGAAAACTGATCGTAAAGGCACCTGAAGATGCGGCATACGACGCGGAGAACAACATAATAATCGGGAATGTTGCTCTGTACGGCGCGACAAGCGGTGAAGCATATATTGCAGGGCTTGCGGGAGAGAGATTCTGTGTGCGTAATTCCGGAGCAAAGAGTGTTGTGGAAGGTGTCGGAGAACACGGATGTGAATATATGACAGGCGGTGTTGCGCTTATTCTCGGCAGTGTCGGCAAAAACTTCGCCGCAGGTATGAGCGGCGGTGTTGCTTATGTTCTTGACGAGCATAATACGTTGTACAGAAATCTTAACAAAGAACTCGTTCTTATGGAGAATATTGAAAGTGAGGGTGACAGGAGTGTGATCAAAACGCTTCTTCAAAATCATTTAAAATACACCGGTTCGAAGAAGGCAAAAGCTTTACTTGATGATTTTGAAGGATACCTTCCGAAGTTCAAGAAGATAATACCGGCAGAATATAAGAAGATAATCTCTCAGGATGACAGGAGGTGATGATATGGGTAAAACAGGCGGTTTTGAAGAATTTGACAGGCGTGAAAACATTTGTATACCTCCCGAAGAGAGAATAAAGAATTTCGATGAGTTTCATCTGCCGCTGCCCGTTGAGACAAGAAGGCAGCAGGCGGCAAGATGCATGGAATGCGGAGTGCCCTTTTGTCAGGCAGGTGTAATGATATCGGGCATGATGTCGGGATGCCCTCTTCACAATCTTGTGCCCGAAACAAATGAACTTGTATACAGGGGTAATTATGAGCAGGCATACTTAAGGCTTTCCAAGACTCACAGCTTTCCGGAGTTTACGGCACGGGTTTGCCCGGCTCTTTGTGAGGCTGCTTGTACATGCGGGCATATTAAAGAGAGTGTTACCACGAAGGACAACGAGAGAGACATTGTAGAATTCGCGTTCTCCCACGGACTTGTGGATAACAGTGAACCGAAGGTCAGAAGCGGCAAAACAGTGGCTGTTATAGGAAGCGGACCTTCAGGACTTGCCTGCGCACAGCTCCTTAATATGCGGGGACACAAAGTCACTGTTTATGAGAGATTTGACAGACCGGGCGGACTCCTTCGCTATGGCATACCTAATATGAAGCTTGATAAGAGGATAGTGGACCGCAGAATTGAAGTAATGAAAGAGAGCGGAATAACCTTTGTATGTAACGCAAACGTCGGTGACAACATTCCGGCGGAGGAGCTGTGTGAAAAATATGACAGAGTGGTTCTATGCTGCGGCGCATCAAGACCCCGTGATATTGCTTCCCCCGGAAGAGACGGGAGCGGCATAATGTTTGCGGTGGAATTCTTAAGGGAAGTAAGCAAAAGGATAATGGATAATGACTATGACTATGAGACGGTAATTGCCGCAAATGATTTTTCCTTCGGTAGTCTTGCAGGTAAAAACGTTATAGTTATCGGTGGAGGCGATACGGGAAATGATTGTGTCGGAACAAGCATAAGGCTTCGGGCTGCAAGCGTTACTCAACTCGAGATGATGCCTCCGGCACCGGAAGAGAGGGCTGCTTCAAATCCATGGCCTGAATGGCCGAAGGTTCTGAAAACCGATTACGGCCAGGAGGAAGCCATTGCCCTGTTCGGAAAAGATCCGAGGATATACTCGACAACCGTATCCGAATTCATAAGAGACGATGACGGTAACCTCACGGGAGTCAGAACTGTCAGGCTTACGAAGAAGACGGATGAAAACGGAAGGGTTTCGTTTGAGCCTATAGAAGGCAGCGAGAAGATCATTCCGGCCGACCTTGTGCTCATTGCTGCCGGCTTTTTAGGAAGTGAGGAGTACGTTACGGATGCCTTTAAGGTTGATGTGACAACAAGAGGTAATGTAGCTACAACTGTTGACAGTTTTATGACGGATACCGCAGGATATGAGACAAGCCGTGAAAAAGTGTTTACCGCAGGCGACATGCATATAGGACAGTCTCTTGTTGTGCGTGCAATAGCGGAAGGAAGAGCCGCAGCGGCCGCGGTGGATGAGTCACTTATGGGTTACACCAATCTCAGGAATTAAATTAATCATTATGACGAAGCGAATATAATGCATTTATCAGCCCGATAGGATATAATCTTATCGGGCTTTGATTTTATTTAATGCTCTTTTGGTCTGGCGAAACAAGAGTTAACGATTTATTTCGTATACATGTGGAAAGGATTCAGTATGATAAGAAGTGCTAATAATACATTCATAATCGATACGGATAATACTACATACGCGTTCAGAGTGCTTGATTGCGGGTATCTGGAGCATCTGTACTACGGGAAAAAGATAAGGCTCATCGATGAGGACGGCGAAGTAACGGACGCTTTGATAGAGAAGCACGACTTTGTTCCCGGAAACAATAATGTCTACAACGAGAGTAATACCACATTTTCACTTAATGATATGAGGCTGGAGTTTTCGGCAAACGGAAAAGGTGATAACAGAGAGCCTTTTATTGAAGTAATACACGCCGATGGCAGCAGAACAAGCGATTTCATATTTGACAGTGCAAAGATCACGGATGAGAAGATACTGTTGAACGCCCTCCCGTCATCTTATGCCAAAAGCGGAGAATGCAGCGGTCTCACAATAACACTTGTCGACAGAAATTATGATCTTGCGGTTGAATTGTCATATTATGCCTTTGAAAATACGGATGTGATCACAAGATCAGCTAAACTGATCAACAACGGTAAGGAAGAGATCAGATTACAACGCTTCATGTCCGTGCAGATTGACACATGCAAGACGGATATGATTTTTACGACATTTAACGGTGCATGGGCCAGAGAGATGACAAGGTATGACCATACACTGCAAAGAGGCAAGACAGTTAATGATTCGTGTGTCGGATCGTCATCGTCAATAGCAAACCCATTTGTAATGTTTAGTCAAAAAAGCACGGATGAGAATACAGGAACAGTATATGCTTTTAATCTTGTATATAGCGGCAACCATACCGAGATCGCCGAAGTAAGTGAGTTCGGAAAATTGAGATTCCTTGCCGGCATCAATCCGAAGGGCTTTGAGTATGTGCTTGCCCCGGGTGAATCCTTTGAGTCTCCCGAAGCCGTTATGACTGTGTCTCAGGACGGTTTCAACGGAATGTCCTATAATATGCACCGTTTTGTTGAAGATCATATTTTGCGGGGCAAATGGGCGAAGACTGAAAGACCTGTTCTTCTAAACAGTTGGGAGGCGGCGTATTTTGATATAAATGAGACAAAACTGGTCCGTATGGCCAGGAAAGCGGCAGACGCCGGAATAGAGCTTTTTGTTATGGATGATGGCTGGTTCGGACACAGGGATGACGATACATCATCCCTCGGAGACTGGTATGCCAACAAGAAGAAGCTCCCTCACGGAGTAAAGGGTCTGTCTGATAAGATACATGCTCTCGGAATGAAATTTGGAATCTGGGTTGAGCCTGAGATGATAAACGAGGACAGTGACCTGTATCGTAAGCACCCCGACTGGGCTATGAGGATTCCCGGGAAGCCTCATTCCACGGGACGTAATCAGATGGTCATAGATCTTGTCAATCCTGAAGTAAGAGACTACCTTGTGGGAGTTTTGAGTGATCTGTTCGCGGAAGGCGGCATCGACTATGTGAAATGGGATATGAACAGAACGATGACAGATGTATTTTCCAATTATCTTCCGGCAGACAGGATGGGTGAGTGTGCGCACAGATATATCATGGGATTTTATGAGGTCATTGGAAAGCTTACAGAAAAGTTCCCCGACATTCTGTTCGAAGGGTGTGCGTCCGGAGGGAACCGGTTTGATCTCGGAATGCTATGTTTCTTCCCGCAAATATGGGGAAGTGATGATACGGATGCGTATGAGAGGCTAAGAATACAGACAGGCTACAGTTACGGTTATCCGATCAGAACGGTGAGCGGTCATGTGTCCGATGTCCCGAATCATCAGACACTCAGGATCACATCGCTTGACACAAGGTTTAATATAGCTGCATTTTCTGCTTTCGGATATGAATGCAATTTTTCTGATTTTGACCAGGGAACATTTACGGTTGTTAAGGAGCAGATCCGCCTGTATAAAGAGTGGAGAAGCGTTATACAGATGGGAAGGTTCTACAGAGGAGACAGCATATATGACGGAAAGATATCGACATGGAACGTTGTATCAAAGGACAGGTCCAAAGCAGTTGCCATGCTCTTCCAAAGTCTTGTCAGCCCCAATGATCAGGGGGATTGCATTAGGGTGCACGGGCTAGAAGAAGATGCGAAGTACCGCTTTTATAATAAACCGTTCAAGATAGACATCAGAATGTTTGGAGATCTTATAAATACGATCTCGCCAATCCACGTCAAAAACGGCTCTGCGATCCACGATATCATTTCGTTATTTGTAAGATTGGACGGAGAAAAGGAAGATGTGCAAACTTACGGCGATGTACTCGAAGAAGCCGGAGTGATGCTGTCCCCCAAGTATTCGTCAAGAGGATTCAATGACAGTACAAGGGTATTCCCGGATTTCGCATCCCGTATGTACTTTATCGAAAAAAGTGAGCGTAAAATATAACGGTATGATATAATTCACAGAATATGATATAAGGACTGTTTATCAGGAAGGATTTAACATGAGCGGTAAAAATATCGAGATAAGATGGCACGG
>DGUG01000011.1 GCA_002394535.1 Lachnospiraceae bacterium UBA4316 | reverse complement strand
CTTATGGGGGCGGCACCGGTTCCGCCGTCATATCCCGATATCAGAACAACCTGGGCACCAGCTTTGGCAACGCCTGCAGCTATAGTTCCGACTCCCGCCTCGGACACAAGCTTAACCGATATACGTGCCTTGTCATTTGCACATTTAAGATCGTATATAAGCTGGGCAAGATCCTCAATGGAATATATATCATGATGGGGCGGAGGCGAGATAAGACTGACACCCGGCGTGGAATGCCTTGTCTTGGCAATCCACGGATATACCTTCCTTCCGGGAAGATGACCGCCCTCACCGGGCTTTGCACCCTGTGCCATCTTAATTTGTATCTCTTTTGCACTTATGAGGTACCTTGACGTAACTCCGAATCTGCCCGATGCAACCTGTTTGATTGCAGAGCTCCTGTCATTCCTGCTTCCGGCGCTCTCAAGCCTCTCATCACTTTCACCGCCTTCTCCGCTGTTTGATTTTCCGCCCAGGCGGTTCATGGCTATGGCAAGTGCCTCATGAGCTTCCTCGGATATGGAGCCGTATGACATGGCTCCGGTCTTGAAACGCTTTACTATCCTGTCGGCACTTTCCACTTCAGATATATCAAGAGGCTTCCGTGCATAGTTAAAATCAAGCACGCTCCTGATACTGCCGCTCTCTTCCCTGTCGACCATTGATGTATACTTGAGGAACTTGTCGTAATCATTCTCACGTGTTGAAGCCTGGAGCATATGTATAGTCTCGGGATTGTACCTGTGATGTTCCCCTCCCGAACGTGATTTATGCATTCCTACGGAATCCGGCGATAGATCAACGGCAAGACCTAACGGATCAAAAGCCTTTGAGTGCTGCTTGTCGGTGGCCCTTGCTATATCCTCGAGGTCAATTCCGCCAATCCTTGATACTGTCTTGGTAAAGTATCTGTCAATGACGGGCTGCGAAATACCTATCGCTTCGAATATTCTGCTTCCCTGATATGACTGTATCGTTGAAATGCCCATCTTGGACGCTATCTTGACTATCCCGTTAAGAACAGCTATGTCATAATCGGAAACAGCGGCATAATAATCCTTGTCGAGTATCCCGTCTTCTATAAGTTCCTTAATTGTTGCATGCGCAACATACGGATTGACTGCGCATGCACCGAATCCCAGGAGCGTAGCAAAGTGATGCACATCCCTTGGCTCCCCTGTTTCGAGAATAAGTGACATTGCCATGCATTTTTTCGTATTTACGAGATAATTATGAACCGCGGAAACACACAGAAGGGACGGTATAGCAACATGATTTTCATCAATACCGCGATCCGACAGTATTAGTATATTCGCACCATTCCTGTACGCCCTGTCAACATCCATAAACAGATTATCTATTGCCCTCTCAAGCGGAGTACCTTTGTAGTAAAGTGTCGATACACGGCCTACACTGAATCCTCTCCTGTCAAGATGAGTTATCTTCATAAGGTCAAGATCCGACAATATGGGATTGTTGATCTTAAGAACATTACAATTTGACTCGTCCTCCGACAAAAGATTGCCGTGTCTGCCCGCATATACGCATGTTGCGGTAACGATATGCTCCCTTGCCGCATCTATTGGCGGATTGGTTACCTGAGCAAATAACTGCTTGAAATAGTCAAACAGCGGTCTGTACTTTTTGGACAAAACAGCCAGCGGCGTATCAACTCCCATCGCGCCTATCTGCTCACTTTGGTTAAGCGCCATCGAGTATATCCTCTCACGGCACTCTTCGTACGTATATCCGAATGATTTTTGAAGTCTGGCAAGATCAGTTCCGGAAATATCGGGAACCGACTCATTGGGCACTTTCAGATCAACAAGCCTTACAAGATTCTGGTCAAGCCATTCCCCGTACGGGGCACGGCCTGAATACAAGTCCTTAATCTCACGATCAGTGTATATTCTGCCTGTCTTCGTATCGGCAAGAATGATCTTGCCCGGATGAAGGCTGCCTTTCTGCGTAATATGAGCCTCATCAATCGGCAGCACACCTGCTTCGGATGACAGAATCAGTCTTCCGTCATCACATATCACATATCTTGACGGACGAAGACCGTTACGATCCAGTATCGCAGCCATGATATCACCGTCGGAGAACATTATGGATGCAGGCCCGTCCCAAGGTTCCATCATTGTTGCATAATATTGGTAGAAATCTCTTTCTTCGGTCGACAAAGTGTCATTGTTCTCCCACGGTTCGGGGACAAGTATCATAGCCGCAAGTGCCGGGTCCATCCCACTCATGATCATGAATTCCATTGCGTTGTCAAGCATGGCGGAATCGCTGCCCTCGGTGTTTATTATAGGCATGATCTTGCTCATATCCTCGTCGGTAAAACACTCCGAACGTATTGTCTCCTCTCTTGCAAGCATCTTGTCGGCATTACCCCGGATCGTGTTTATCTCACCGTTATGGACGATAAATCTGTTCGGATGAGCACGAAGCCAGCTCGGTGCGGTATTTGTGGAAAATCTGGAATGCACCATGGCAATAGCCGACCGGAATGCCTCATCCTGCAGATCAGCAAAATATGTTCTAAGCTGTCCGACAAGAAACATTCCCTTATAAACGATGGTTCTGCATGAAAGAGAGGCAACATATGTGCCTTCATTCGAGTGTTCAAACACCCGGCGTATAATATAGAGTTTTCTGTCGAACTCAAGATCACTCTTCATTTCCGGGCTTCGTCCCACAAATCCCTGCCAGATAGCCGGTGCACTCGATAATGCCCTCTCTCCCAAAACACCGTTATCGACAGGAACCTTTCTCCATCCGAGAAAATCAAGACCTTCCTTGTTAGTTATCACCTCGAACATCTTCATTGCCTGGCGCCTTGCAAGCTCACTTGGGCAAAAGAAGAACATTCCGACTCCGTACGAGCGCTCCTCCCCAAGACTTATACCGCTCTTTTTGCACTCTCTTACAAAGAATTCATGAGGAATCTGTGTAAGGATTCCCACACCGTCTCCGGTTTCTCCCTCCGCATCCTTTCCGGCCCGGTGTTCAAGTTTTTCGACTATCGAAAGAGCATCGCTTATTAGCGAATGGCTCTTTATCCCGTTAATATTGATTATCGCTCCGACACCGCAGTTGTCATGCTCAAATTCCTTCTCATACAATGTTCTCATCATGTCACCTCATTCTATCTTTTGATCTGCAACTTCCCATACTTACGCCCGATTCTTCAAGGCGGCCTCAACAAGCCCAGTAAACAGAGGATGCGGCATATCCGGCCTGGACTTAAACTCCGGATGTGCCTGCGTTGCAACAAAAAACGGATGGTCAGACAGTTCTACCATCTCTACTATTCTTCCGTCAGGTGATAAACCTGATATCATCATTTTATTTCCGGTCAGAATATCCCTGTATTCGTTATTCACTTCATACCTGTGGCGGTGACGCTCACTTATATGTTCGGTTCCGTACAGTTCATATGCCCTGGAGCCTTTTGTAAGTGTACAAGGGTATGCTCCAAGCCGCAGCGTCCCTCCGATATCTTCAAGCTTTTCCTTGTCCGGCATAATATGTATCACAGGATCAGGGGTGTCGGCGCAAAACTCAGCCGAATCGGCATCTTTAATACCGCATACATCTCTTGCGAATTCTATGATGGCAAGCTGCATTCCGAGACATATACCGAGGAACGGAATATTATTTTGCCTTGCATACTTTATTGCACTTATCTTCCCCTTTATTCCCCTTCCGCCGAATCCTCCGGGTACAAGAACGGCATCGGCACCGGAGAGTATCTCCTTCACGTTTTCATCCGTAATGCTCTCCGAATCCGTCCATCTGATGTTAACTTCCGCCCTGTTTGCTATACCCGCATGACGGAGAGCTTCCGCAACGCTAAGATACGCGTCGTGAAGAGAAACGTATTTGCCGACGATGGCAACCGTTACTTTGAAAAGCGGATGTTTCTGATCGTCCACAAGTTTTCTCCACGCCATAAGATCCGGCTCCGGGCAGGGCAGAGCCAGCCGTGAGCACACAGCTGATGCAAGGTTTTCCTCTTCAAGCATGAGAGGTACTTCATACAGAGAAGCCGCATCAAGATTCTGAAGAACGTTTTCCTTGGAGACGTTACAGAATAATGCGATTTTCTCGCGAAGATTGTCCGCAAGAGGGTAATCCGACCTGCACACTATAATGTCAGGCCACAGCCCCATGCTCTGCATCGACCTTACGCTCATCTGTGTCGGCTTGGTTTTGAGCTCGCCCGAAGCCTTCAAATATGGAATGAGAGTAACATGTATGATAACGGAATTGTCTCTTCCGATATCAACCCTAAACTGCCTTATGGCTTCGAGAAACGGCTGGCTTTCTATATCCCCGACGGTTCCGCCGATCTC
>DGUG01000215.1:244-2616 GCA_002394535.1 Lachnospiraceae bacterium UBA4316 | reverse complement strand
TTTCTTCATGAGAATATCCTGCAATGATTGCTGCCAGGTAGGTAGCATAATAGTGAAAATCAATGTTCATGGGCTGCCTCCTGTTTACTGATCATATTGGAAAGAATTCGGGATCTGATTGCGGAAAAAAACAGTGCCAGCATTACTCCTGCAGATGACAAATCCAAAAGAAACTCTGCAATCAGATTAATAGAATTGTTAATGTCATCTGTTAAGCTAGCCTCATTAAAAGTTAAATCTCTGATTGAAAGAATCCCCAAATAGCAGGAATATATATATAAGAAGCCTGCTAAAAGTGCGATTATCAAATAAAGATATCTTTTTTTCCCTTTTTTAGCCTCTGCATTTGCACATTTGCCAACGTATAGACGAATAGAAAAAACCAATACCAAAAAAGCTGAAATTAAGAGGTACGTTATAAATGCTACTGCTTTAAGACTTACTTCTTCCTTTGAGACTCCTGAATTAGTATAGATATCGCTGATCATTTCTGCGATATAGTTCCTATTCGCGAAAAACGTCATTATGGTTTTTATAACTGACCATAACCCAAGACCAATAGCGCCGGTCCCGCATAGAGAAAGACTATTTAGGCTACGTCTACGTTCTCTTTGTAAATCCATTCCAACTCTCCTGTATGTACATCTTTTAACGTTATTATATCAAACATTGCATTCAGGCATCTATACATGCCTGTAAAACAACGGTGTGGCACAACAGTGGTGTATATGATAAAATATTCAAATGAGAATCAATAGCCATCCCTGATTCCTATATTAGCGCCGTAAGGAGATGAAAATGTACAGAAGATTGGCAAAACGAGGCAATATGACTGACAGAATGGATATTGCCTTAAATAAGTTCAGGTCACGTATGACATCGTATCCTCCGGGAATGTGTCCGCTGGTCATGTACCGCTCTATACTGCAGATGTCCATGAACCAGTCATGCGGCAAGTGCGTTCCGTGCCGTGATGGGCTCGTGGAGGCAGAGAGGATGCTTCGCGATATACTTCGCGGTGATGCCACTGAAGATACTCTTGATAAATTAAAAGATTTGTGCACCATGATTTCAGAGTCGGCTGATTGTGCTGTGGGAGTTGTGGCTGCCAATACCATTCTTGAGAGTATAGAGAATTTTGCGGATGAATATGAAAGCCATATCAGAAGTCGAAAATGCGTGGAACAGGGCGGTCAGACCATCCCCTGCATGACGCTGTGTCCGGCTCATGTCGATGTTCCGGGGTATATCGCACTTATTAAAAAAGGCGACTATGCGGGAGCAATAAATGTGATAAGGGACAGGAATCCCTTTCCTACCGCATGTGCCATGGTTTGCGAACATCCGTGTGAGAAGAAATGCCGCAGAACCATAATAGATCAGGCTATCAACATAAGGGGACTCAAAAAGTACGCAGTCGATCAGGTGTCTGCGGATTCGGTCCCGACTCCCCAATCCAATGTTTCAACCGGAAAATCAATAGCTATAGTCGGCGGTGGCCCCTCAGGACTTACGGCAGCTTATTTTCTTGCGCTTATGGGGCACAAATGCGTAGTGTATGATGAGCATGAGCAACTTGGGGGAATGCTCAGATATGGGATTCCGGAGTACAGGCTTCCGAAGGCCAGACTTGATGAAGATATCAGATCGATACTGTCTTCCGGAGATATAGAAGTTCATACAAATACAAAGGTGGGAAGAGATGTAACAATAGAAGAGCTCCGTCGCGAACATGACGCGCTCTATCTTGGCCTTGGTGCACAGCTGGGAAACAGGATGCCGGTTGAGAATGCCGACTGTAAAAATGTTATTCCGGCGGCTGATTTTCTCCAGGCTGTGGCAAGAGGCGAAAAGCCGGACTTAAGCGGCAAGAGGGTTGTGCTTATAGGCGGCGGAAATGTTGCGATGGATGCGGCGAGAACAGCTGTAAGGCTTAATGCCGCTACCGTTCATGTATTTACGAGAAAACGCGATGATTATACCGCTCTTGCTACGGAGATAGAAAGTGCCATGCAGGAGGGTGTAAGATTTCGTACACTTCTGTCATTTATGCATCTGGAGGCGGACAAGAACAATCCGGATATGATAGATGCGGTATGGCTTCAGCCTGAGATAGTAGGTGAGTTTGATGAGATGGGTCTTGTCAAAACCGAACACTCAAGCGCATATCCGTACAGATTCGTATGCGATTACCTGATACTCGGCGTTGGACAAAGATGTGATGTGGATGATTTTGACAAAGCCGGGATACCTACGCACCGCGGAAGGATACTGGCAGACGAATCATGTATGATAGAAGGTGCCGACGGCGTGTTCTCGGGAGGAGACTGTGTTACGGGACCGTCAACGGCAATAAATGCCATAGCTGCCGG
>DGUG01000215.1:0-124 GCA_002394535.1 Lachnospiraceae bacterium UBA4316 | reverse complement strand
GATGTTCCTCCTGCAAAACCGAACAAATGTATCCCGACGGGACGTGCGGAAATCGAAGAAAGAGATCCGTTTGAGAGACGCGATGATTTTGAGCATGTGGAGATTGCGATGACACCTGAAGAAG
>DGUG01000068.1 GCA_002394535.1 Lachnospiraceae bacterium UBA4316 | reverse complement strand
CCTGCGGATACAGGATGGTGATCCCCGAAGGGCAGCCGTACTATGCAGTATACTTCATTGCCGGCAATAAAAGAGGAATATGCCCGGTATCCATCCTAACCGGTATGACCGACAGATGCGGTGAATTTGTTGTCAGCAAGTAACCGGCGCCAATCATGCCCTGCCAAGGAGTTTTAGCACAATATATGCCGCAAATGCGCCAAGAACCGAACATCCGAATGATACACCTGCCAGCTTTAAGCACATGCTTACCTTGTACACAACTCCTCTGTTGCCATAAACGATATCGTAATCCGGATATGACAGACCAAGTGCCGTTGGTCCGGAGAAGAATAGCATAATAGCAAAGATCATGATGACGGAGCCTATTCCCACCAGGGTATCCTCTCCCGGATCGGGTCCCGTACTGAGCCCTATGAAGAAAAACCCGAAAAATACAAGACATGTAATGCTTGCATACAGGATATTGCGCCACCCGGACCATCTCTTAAGATTCTCTCTTCCTTCGTCTATGATCTCTTTCTCTTTTTTATATCCTTCTACGCTGTCCTTCAGTTCATCGATCTGACCTTTTGCAGCTTCCCCTTTGATCTCATCAAAACAGACCTCTACTCCGCAGTACGGACAGTTCGCAAAGTATTCGTTCTTCTGTCTGACTACTTTTGCTCCGCAGTTAGGACACTCAAGTGCTATTATATCCATCATGTAATCCTCCGAAACACCACCACATTTTTCAGTATGTAATTTTATCACAGAACAAGAGATAAATGTATTGCAAAAAGGTGCTGCCACGCACCGGATTTTATTGTAATCATCCGCCGTACATTGTAGAATAAAATTAGTGTAGTTGATATCATATTACCCGGAAAGGCAGAGGATGCACATGATTTACAGAAAGCTTGGTAAAACAGATCTTAAGGTTAGTGAAATAGGTTTTGGCGGCGAGTGGCTTGAGCGGCACGAAACATCGGAGTCAATAGAGCTGGTAAAATATGCCCACAGCCTGGGAATAAACATAATCGACTGCTGGATGCCCGATCCCAAATCAAGGGATATCATCGGCGAAGCCATGAAGGGCTGCAGGGATTCATGGTATGTACAGGGGCATATCGGTTCAACGTACCAGAACGGGCAATACGTCAGAACCCGTGATATGAACCATGTACGTCCTGCCTTTAAAGATCTGCTTACAAGACTGCAAACCGATTATATCGATCTCGGAATGATCCACTATATCGATTCTCTTGAAGATTGGAACAATGCAATGAACGGGGAGTTTATAGACTACGTTCATGAACTCAAGAACAAAGGGATAATCAGGCATATCGGCCTTAGTACCCATAACCCCGTTATCGGAAAGCTTGCGGTAGAAACAGGCTTCATTGAAATGATCCTGTTCAGCATCAATCCGGCGTTTGACATGAGACCTGCCACAGATAATCTCGATTCAATGTTTGAAGGCTATGACAAAGATAATCTGTCCGGAATAGATCCCGAGAGGGCGCGTTTTTACCAGTTGTGCGAAGAGAATTATGTCGGTCTGACTGTCATGAAAGGTTTCTTCGGAGGAGCCCTGCTTGATAAGGACCGCTCACCATTCGGTGTGGCATTTACTCCCGTTCATCTCATACACTATGCACTTACAAGACCGGGAGTATCCTCTATCCTGTGCGGATATGACTCAAAAGAACAGGTTGATGAGGCTGTGTCATATGAACAGGCCGGCGCTGACGATAAAGACTACGCTTCGGTCATCGCAAAAGCACCTCTGCACTCCTATATGGGGCAATGTACATATTGCGGCCATTGCAAGCCTTGTCCTGTCAATATTGATATAGCAATGGTAAACAAACTCTATGATCTTGCAACGGCACAGCCCGAAGTTCCGGCAAGCGTATCGCAGCACTACAGGAATCTGGAACACACAGCTTCCGAATGCTTAGGTTGTAAGGGGTGTGAGAGCAGATGTCCGTTTAATGTTGAAATAGCGGACAGAATGGTAAAGACTGCAGCGCTGTTCGGCTGCTGATAGAATAAATATATCTGTTATCTGATGAATCTTCTTGCTCCACTCTCACCCTTCATGGTTTTGCCATAGCCGGAAATATTGGATTTGTGCGAAGCGGACTTCTCCGCTTCGCTTTTTAGTCTGAGCTTTTTGGAGCAGGCTTCACAGTATCTTCCGCTTCTGATGGGAGCATTGCATATTTCGCAGGAGAGCATGACATTACTGGAAGAAGTAACCTCCAGCCGCTCCTCCTTGAGAAAATATCTGATCGTTTCCATGGACACACCGGTAGCCTGCGAAACCTGTGACTGCGTAGCTCCGCTGTGTGCTTCAAGATAATTTCGTACAATACCGAAATCATCATACATGGTAAATCCGCATTCACTGCATCTGTACTCGCCCACACCCTTATATTCCGGGTTGGCCTTTCCGCATTTCGTGCATGTAAGCGGAACATGTATATCTCTTCTTACGAGACTGTTTTCATCCATTATAATCTACATCCACCCATCAATTTAATCATATGAGGGCTCGCGGGGCCCTCCTGTCAGCATTTAGCTATATCATTTCTCATGTATTTGTTGGCAAAATCGATCCAGCCCGTTGCTTCGTATGCCTTTGCTCTTGCGGTCTTAAGGTCGGGGCCTAACGCTGTGATCCCGAGCACTCTTCCGCCGTTCGTAACGATGGAATCACCGTCAAACTTCGTGCCGGCATGAAAACAGAAATAATCATCCCTGCCCTCAAACGCTTCGAATCCCGTGATGGGAAATCCCTTCTCATAATGTTCGGGATAACCGTCACTTGCAAGTATCACGCATACAGCGGATTCATCGGAAAACTCAAGGTCTATATCCGCCAGCTTTCCGTCGATGCAGGCGTTCATCACATCTATTATATCATTTTTCATCCTGCAAAGTACAACCTGTGCCTCCGGATCTCCGAATCTTGCGTTATACTCAAGAACCTTCGGGCCATCCTCTGTCAGCATCAGGCCGAAGAAAATCACTCCGCAAAAAGGTCTTCCCTCCGCGGCCATGGCGTTGACCGTAGGCACAAATATATTCTTCTGGCAAAAATCATCCACTTCCTTTGTATAGAAGGGCGTCGGGGAAAAATTGCCCATTCCGCCTGTGTTAAGACCTTCGTCATTGTCCTTGGCACGCTTATGATCCTGGGAGCTTGACATCGTCTTGATCGTCTTGCCGTCAACAAAGGCAAGAACCGAAACCTCACGTCCCGTCATGAATTCTTCTATAACAACCGTGTT
>DGUG01000139.1 GCA_002394535.1 Lachnospiraceae bacterium UBA4316 | reverse complement strand
GGTGGTGCTATTGCATTAGGACACCCGGTTGGAGCATCCGGAGCACGTATTTTCGTTACACTCCTTCATGAGATGAAGAAGAAGGGTGCCAAGAAAGGACTTGCAACACTTTGCATCGGCGGTGGAATGGGATGTGCCACCATCGTTGAAATGGAATAAGAATAATTCAAAAGCGTCAGCGCGAAAGCGCTGATGTTTTTGTGCTTTTAGGAAAGTGGCTCTCAAGAAAGCAGGAAGGAGTAGTTGTATGGAATTTGTAACATACGAAGTAAAAGACCGTGTCGGTATAATCACGATCAGCAGAGAGAAGGCACTCAATGCGCTCAATTCTCAGGTTCTTGATGAACTTGGTGAAGCGTTTGACGCTGTAGATCTTAACGAGATCAGATGTATCGTTCTTACCGGAGCAGGGGAAAAATCATTTGTTGCAGGCGCTGACATAGGCGAAATGAGCAGCCTTACAAAAGCCGAAGGAGAAGCATTCGGCAAGAAGGGTAATGACCTTTTCAGAAAGATCGAAACATTCCCTATTCCGGTAATTGCAGCTGTTAACGGATTTGCACTCGGCGGCGGATGCGAGATTTCAATGAGCTGTGATATCAGGATCTGTTCTGAAAATGCAGTATTCGGACAGCCCGAGGTAGGTCTTGGAATCACTCCGGGATTCGGAGGAACACAGAGACTTGCAAGACTTGTATCACCCGGAATGGCGAAGCAGCTTATATACACAGCCAGAAACATCAAGGCTGATGAGGCGTACAGGATCGGACTTGTTAACAAGGTTGTGAAGGCTGAGGTTAATGAGGCGGGAGAGGTTACTGTAAGTGCCAAGGATGCTCTTATGGCTGAGGCTCTCAAGATGGCGGCAGGGATCGCTTCAAATGCTCCGATTGCCGTACGTAACTGCAAGAAGGCTATCAACGACGGTCTTGCCGTAGATATGGACAAGGCAATAGTTATAGAAGAAAAGCTCTTCGGCGATTGCTTCGAGACAGAGGATCAGAAGGCGGGAATGGCCAACTTCCTTGAAAAAGACAAAGAGAAGAAGCTTAAAGTTGTTCCATTTGCAAATAAATAAAAATACGGAGGAAAAATCATGAAGGTTGGAATTATTGGTGCCGGCACAATGGGCCAGGGCATCGCAAAGGCATTTGCACAGGTTGACGGTTATGAGGTAATGCTCTGCGATATCAAGCAGGAATGGGCAGAGGGCGGCAAGGACAAGATCATCAAAGGCTATGACAAGCTTGTTGCCAAAGAGAAAATGACACGTGAGCAGGCTGACGCTATCATTAACAGGATCGTGCCGGGACTTAAAGAGAATCTTTGCAAGGACTGCGATCTTATAGTTGAGGCTGCATTCGAGAATATGGAAGTTAAGAAGACAACTTTCAAGGAACTTGATGAGCTTTGCAAGCCCGAGTGTGTGTTTGCTTCCAACACATCATCTCTTTCAATAACAGAGATCGGAAACGGACTTACAAGACCTATGATCGGTATGCACTTCTTCAATCCTGCAGACCGTATGAAGCTTGTTGAGGTTATTGCAGGTGTGAACACACCCGATTCAACTGTTGAGACAATCAAGAAGATATCTGCCGAGATTGGCAAGACAGCAGTTCAGGTTAACGAAGCAGCAGGCTTTGTTGTTAACCGTATACTGATCCCTATGATCAACGAAGCAGCATTTATCAAGATGGAAGGCGTTTCGGATGTTGAGGGTATCGACGCTGCTATGAAGCTTGGTGCCAACCATCCTATGGGACCCCTTGAGCTCGGTGATTTTATCGGTCTTGATATCTGCCTTGCAATCATGGATGTTCTCTACAACGAGACAGGCGACAGCAAGTACAGGGCATGCCCTCTTATCCGCAAGATGGTTCGCGGCGGAAACCTCGGTGTTAAGAGCGGAAAGGGCTTCTATATCTATAACGAAGACCGCACCAAGACTCCCGCATTTTAGTATCAAAAGTTGCAATACAATAATCATTAATACATAAACGGAGGATTAAATCATGGATTTTTCTTTATCAAAAGAACATGAAATGGCAAGACAGCTTTTTAAAGATTTTGCCGAAACAGAAGTAAAGCCTCTCGCACAGGAGATCGACCAGGAACACAGATTCCCCAGAGAGACTGTTGAGAAGCTTGCAAAATACGGATTTCTTGGAATTCCGGTTCCGAAGGAACTCGGCGGACAGGGTTGTGACGTTCTCACATATGCTATGTGTGTAGAGGAGATGTCAAAGGTTTGCGGTACTACAGGCGTTATCGTTTCCGCACATACATCACTGTGTGTAGATCCTATCATGACTTTCGGTACTGATGAGCAGAAGCAGAAATATGTCGTTCCCCTTGCAAAGGGTGAAAAGCTCGGGGCATTCGGACTTACAGAGCCCGGTGCCGGTACAGATGCACAGGGACAGCAGACCAAGGCTGTTCTTGACGGTGATGAGTGGGTTCTTAACGGAAGCAAATGCTTTATCACAAACGGTAAGGAAGCTGACGTATACGTTATCTTCGCAGTTACCGGCAAGGTTGAGAAGCGCGGCAAGATGATGAAAGAGATTTCTGCATTCATCGTTGAAAAGGGAACACCCGGATTTACATTCGGTACAAAAGAAAACAAGATGGGTATCTGCGGATCATCCACATACGAGCTTATCTTCACGGATTGCCGTATCCCCAAGGATAACCTTCTCGGAGCCCGCGGTAAGGGATTCAACATCGCCATGCATACACTTGACGGCGGACGTATCGGAATCGCAGCACAGGCACTCGGACTTGCAGAAGGCGCACTTGAGACAACTATCCAGTACGTTAAGGAAAGAAAGCAGTTCGGCCGTTCGATCGGACAGTTCCAGAATACACAGTTCCAGCTTGCAGATCTTGCTACAAAGGTTGAATGTGCTAAGCTTCTTGTTTACAAGGCTGCATGCAAGAAGGATGAGTACACCAAAAATCCCAAGATCTCATATTCTGTTGAAGCAGCACAGGCTAAGCTCTGCGCAGCTGAGGTTGCTATGGAAGTTACCACAAAGTGTGTACAGCTTCACGGCGGATATGGTTACATCAAGGAATATGATGTTGAGCGTATGATGCGCGATGCGAAAATCACGGAAATTTACGAAGGAACATCGGAAGTTCAGCGTATGGTTATCAGCGCTAACTTGTTGAAATAGGAGGATAGACGGATGAAAGTAGTAGTTTGTATCAAACAGGTTCCGGATACAAAGGGCGGAGTTAAGTTCAATCCCGACGGAACACTTGACAGAGGTGCAATGCTTGCAATCATGAATCCTGATGATAAGGCAGGACTTGAGGCAGCTCTTAGATTAAAGGATGAATACGGTGCTGAAGTTACGGTTATTACCATGGGTCTTCCCAAGGCTGCAGATGTTCTTCGTGAAGCACTTGCAATGGGAGCAGATAAAGCTGTTCTTGTAACAGACAGAGTTCTCGGCGGAGCTGATACATGGGCAACATCAACAACACTTGCCGGTGC
>DGUG01000067.1:556-19446 GCA_002394535.1 Lachnospiraceae bacterium UBA4316 | reverse complement strand
ATAAAGGGTGAACCGGGAACAGGTAAGACCATGCTTGCAAGGGCAATAGCACAATCCCTTAATATGCCTCTGATTTCGTGGAATATTAAATCTACGACCAAGGCTCAGGATGGTCTGTATATGTATGACACGATACAAAGACTGTATGATGGACAGTTCGGTGAAGAGGGTGTTGATGATATTTCACGGTATATCAAACTCGGAAAACTGGGGGAGGCCTTTTCAAGCGATGAACAGGTTGTCCTGCTGATCGACGAGATAGACAAGGCCGATCTTGAGTTCCCCAATGATTTGCTATGGGAACTCGATCAGATGGAGTTTTATATAAATGAGACAAAAGAAACGATAAAAGCGAAACACAGACCGGTTGTTATTATAACTTCAAATGCGGAAAAAGAACTGCCGGATGCTTTTCTTCGAAGATGTGTTTTTCATTACATTGCCTTTCCTGAACGGGAACTTATGGATGAGATCGTAAGGACGCATTTTGACAAAGTTGATGAACATATACTGAAGGAAGCGATGGATGTATTTTATGCTATCAGGGATGAAAAATCGGTCAAGAAAAAACCCAGCACATCGGAACTGATTGACTGGGTTAACGCACTCCAGCTCGGAGGCATAAGTGCTGATAAGATAAAAGCCAGTCTTCCTTTTATCGGAACTGTTATAAAAAAAGATGAGGATCTTGAGACTGTTTCGCATATCAATCTTAACGGAGTGTGAATGTTTACCGGATTTTTCTATTTTTTGAGAGAAAAGGGAATGGATGTGGGTCTGTCCGAATGGCTGTCACTCATCGAAGCGATGGATAAGGGGCTGATACACGCGGATTTTACTGAGTTTTATCTTGTATCAAGGATGATACTTGTCAAAAATGAATTTGAGTTTGACAAGTATGACATGATCTTTGAAGAATATTTTAAGGGGATAAAACACGAGTTTGACGATATTTCCGAACAAATGCGCAAGTGGCTTGAAAAACCGGAATATAACGCTTTCAGGGAGGATCTTGAGAAGAAAAAAGCATTACTGGAAGAAGAAGGAATACCTATTGTTGATAACGAAGATGTTCTTGAAAAATTCAGAGAACGTCAGAGGGAACAGGACAGCGAGCATCAGGGCGGAAATCAATGGATAGGAACAGCGGGTAACAGTTCATACGGAAACCTTGGAGGTCATCTGGGTGGTGTCAGAATCGGAGGAACAACCGGTTACCAGTCCGCATTTCAGGTTATCGGTGAGAGAAAATTTCGTGATTTTCGAAATGACAGAGTCCTTGATAACAGACAGTTTCAAATGGCACTTCGGTCCCTGCGTCAGTTTTCCACCAGGCTTGATATAGAAAAAAGTGAACTGGATATTGACGGAACAATTAACAGTACGTGCAACAACGGCGGTCATCTTAAGATAGAGATGCAAAAACCGCGAAAAAATACGGTAAAACTTTTGCTGCTTATGGACTCAGGCGGAACCATGATACCATACACTAATCTGTTGAATGAATTGTTTCACTCCGTCAATAAATCCAATCATTTTAAAGACATCAAGACTTACTTCTTTCACAACTGCATTTATTCGCATGTGTATAATACTCCGGAGTGTGAATACGGTGACTGGATAGAGACGGAGTGGCTTTTGAAAAATCTGAACAGCGAATATAAGGTTATTATAGTAGGGGATGCGGCAATGGCTCCGGAGGAGTTGTATTCGCTAACCGGAAACTACAGAGGACCGAATGACGGATATTCAGGTATGGAATGGCTCCTCCGCTTAAAAAAGCATTTCAAGCGTGTCATTTGGCTTAATCCGAAAATGGCACCCGGATCGGCTCCATGGAGAGAGGCGGAAACGGCCGTAAAGAATACTTTTTCAATGTACCGATTAACTGTTGAGGGCCTAAAGGAAGGTATGAAATATCTTATGCGCACTAAATGAAAAGTTGCTATTCTTTTTATTCGTGAGGTGGACTATGCATAAAGTAATGATTGTCGATGACAATATGACCAATCTTATTATGGCAAAAAAGGCACTTGAGGATCTGTATGAGATAATACCGGTATCGTCGGGAAAAATCGCACTGGAGTTTCTACAGGAAATGCCGGAGCCGCCGGATGTTGTTCTTCTTGATGTTGATATGCCGGACGTTAACGGCTTTTTCGTAATATCGCAAATGAAAAATGTCGAGAAACTTTCGCGTATTCCCGTTGTATTTCTGACGGCTCAGGAAGATGTTACCACCGAGATAGAGGGTTATTCTCTCGGAGCTGTTGATTATATAAGAAAGCCTTTTACCGCAACACTTCTGCGCAAACGTGTTGATATTCATATCAGATTTGTTGAAGAACAGAAGCGTAGCGAGAAACTTAACGAAAAACTGCAAAAAGCGCTGTCCGAGAAAATACACAACATAGTTGAACTCGAATATGCTGTTGTTGAGATGTTTACTTCTCTTATGTCCAACAGGTCTTTTGTTATTGCCGAGCATTGCACGCGTGTTGAGAAATATATGTCACTGTTTCTTGATTCTCTTATAGAATCCCGGATGTTTTCTCTTGATGAGAAAGATGTACAACTGCTTAAATTTGCTGCAAAGATTCACGATCTCGGTAAGATATGTCTGCCCGACAGATGTCTTGCGGATATGGGTGATTTGAGTATTCAGGAAAAAGAATTTAATAATGCCCATACAGTGCTCGGTGCAGATGCCATAAAAAAAGTTATGGGAGTTGTTTCGGACAACCGTTTTCTGATGTATGCATACAATATGTGTCGTTATCATCATGAGAGATGGGACGGAAAAGGATATCCTGATAAGCTTATGACAAACAATATCCCTGTCGAAGCTCGTATTTTATCCATAGTAAACGGCTATGATAATTTCAGGACAACTAATGACGGCTCGGAGCCCCTTACCCATACAGAGGCTATAAACAGAATCAGATTCTGGAGCGGAACCCATTATGATCCGGAACTTGTAGATGCTTTTGTTAATATCGAAAGACAGATTGCTGCAATTCGTTTTGACAACCAATGAGAGAATTTATAAAATCGCTTTACAATAAAGAGAATAACGAAGAAATGTATGTATTCAACGTAATACATACTATTTGTATTATCGGAATGGTGCTTATGTGTTCCGTTACCCGTATATATTTTGAAGATATCAGAGCTGTATATCTTTCTTTTGGTATATGTGTGCTGTTAGTGCTTACAATGGTCGAGGGTAACAGGATGCACGCAATTAAACGATCAATCATTTTTATGTCGGTCGTATTCAATTTTGTGTATTTGCCGATAATGTACTTTCTTTTTAACAGGAATATTAATGTAATACCTGTTTATTTTCTGTTTGGTATTATGTATTCGGTTCTTATGCTTGATCCCAAAACGGCCACTGTTCTGGGTATTCTTGAGATTGTGTTCTATTGTGTATTTCTGTCACTTTCCAGAAATTTTGCACCGACAGGACTTGAAAACCCAACGGAGAAGGATATCTTTATTTCCTATTCGGGAACGATACTGGCTGTAGCAATCGTAGGAATATGTGCCGGAAGTGTTTTAAGATTCCGGATTATGTTTTACGAAAGAGCTCACGAAGAGGCTGAAAAAGTTAAAACTGAGGCAATGGATGCTTATATTGCCAAAGATATGTTCCTCATCAATATGTCTCATGAGATTCGTACACCGATGAATGCCATTGTGGGTAACGTAGATCTGCTCCTTGATCAGGATGTGAACGAGAGAGTTTCCGACAGTGTCTACAGTATTCTTAATTCATGCAATGCACTTCTTTCCATAACCGATGAACTTATGGACCTTAGCAAATCGGAAAGCGGCAATATAGAACTTTTCGCATCAACATACGATCTCTCGGATATTTTGATGGAAGTTATCAATATGATGGTTGTAAGGCTGACGGAAAGCAATCTTGATTTCTTTGTTGACATTAACAATAATATCCCCAGGTTTTTGTACGGAGATGCATCCAAACTCAGGCAGCTGCTTGTTAACATTTTGAATAATGCTGTAAAGTTTACTGACAGCGGACATATTTCATTAAGGGTTGACTACCGCCTTATTGATAATGAATCCATTGAACTGATTGTTGATGTTGAAGATACAGGTATCGGTATCAAAAAAGAAGATATAGGGACTCTATTCCAAAGAGCCGGAAATTCCGGTGGAAAGGATGGAGAAATCATTATGGATGGGTCCGGACTGGGCCTTGCTATCTGTGCTGATATCATCAAAGAGATGAAAGGTGATATTTCTGTTAAGAGCGAATATATGTCAGGGTCCACATTTACAATAAAGATCCCGCAGAAATTTACTTCGATGGATACGATCGCTTATATTCCTGATGCAAGAACATATAGAATTCTTGTATTCGAAAAAGATGATGTAAATGCCGGCCACATCAAAAGAATACTCGATTCTTTTGATATTGAAAGTGATTTTGCCCAGAGTGCTCAGGATCTTGAAAGGTTAATGAATATTAATAAATACAGTTATGTATTTATATCAAACGAACGTTACGATGAATGTGAGATTATTTTGAATAATCGTCTTGTGAGTGAGCGCATAGTTGCTTTTTGTGATTTGGACGATAGTGTACAGATATCCAAAGCATCAACCGTTCTGACGAGGCCGATTCATGTACTGAATATTGCAGCGCTTATTAAAAACGAAACCAATTCATATGTTAGAGACATTACAAGAAAAGGCGGTTTTGAGTGCCCTATGGCAACGATCCTGGTTGTTGATGATAACTATACCAATCTGAATGTTGCAGCCGCTATTCTATCTAAATTCGGTGCAAATGTTCTGACAGCCCTTTCGGGTGCTGACTGTCTCAGGATTATAAAAGACCGTGAAGTTGATATGGTATTCCTCGATTATAT
This sequence comes from Lachnospiraceae bacterium UBA4316, assembly GCA_002394535.1. GTDB lineage: Bacteria > Bacillota > Clostridia > Lachnospirales > Lachnospiraceae > UBA2868. The sequence goes on along the minus strand of DGUG01000067.1, from coordinate 14,542 downwards.
GATGCCGGAAATGAATGGTATAGATACTCTGGAGAGAATCAGACAGATTCCGGGCTCAAATATCACATCCATGCCGGTTATTGCACTTACAGCTAATGTTGTGAGCGGAGCACGTGAAATGCTTCTTGAAGCTGGATTTGATGATTTTCTTGCAAAACCCATTTCAATTGACAGGATGGAAAGGATACTTCGAAAATATCTTCGCCGTGAGCTTATAGTTCCGAAGAATGCGGCAGGTGGGAAATATAAATGAATAAAAAAGTAAACGATATCAAGAATTTTATAAGTTTTCTTAGAAATGACGAAATTTCGATAGATGCAAAGAGTCTGTATCTTGTTGTTATTTACAGTATTATCGTTAATTTTTGTTATCTGGTTTCTTTTATTATTAATCCTGTAAGCGAAGCGTCAATATGTGTATCTTCAGCAGTACTTGTTTTTTACTGTCTCATTGCTTATCTTTTGAATCGGTTTGACGAAGCGGGGATATTAAAATATATTGTGCTGATTGTTTCTAATTTTTTGATATATCCGATTCTCTATTTTATGACCGGAGGAATTGTAAACGGAACCGTTCTGTTCTTTTCTTTGGGTATTGTTTTTACATTTTTCCTTATAAGCGGAAGAATAGTTTATGTGTTTTTTGCCGCTGAGCTCGTATGGTACACGTTTATTCTGGCCCTTCCATTCTTCGACCTGGACAGATTTTCCGGTATTCCGGATAAGATGCCTGCACAGGTTGGAGTAGGAATTGGGTTCGTATCGGCTTCCATTGCTCCACTCTTTATATTTATATATCAGACCATACACTATGAAAGGTCTAAAAGACAGCTTAGGGATAGCAGTATGATTATTGAAACGGCAAGACTCAATAAGAGCCGTTTCCTTGCAAATGTAACTCATGAAATAAGAACCCCGATGAATGCCATCATCGGTATGAACGAATTGATTTTGCGTGAGGATCTTGATGCGGAATCAAGAGAGCTTGCCGAGAACATCAAACAGACATCAAACCAGCTTTTGAAGATTATCAACAATATTCTTGAATTTTCAAAGCTTGATTCCAACAAAATGGAGTTATATCCTGCAAAATATGATTTTAGAGAGCTTATATCCGAGATAATAAGTGATGTATCGACTGAGTATGCATCGGAGAATACCGACTTTTTTGCAAGAATTGATCCTAACATACCCAGAACACTTTTTGGGGACAACTTAAGGATTAAGCAGGTGTTTATGTATCTGCTTTTTTCTACCGTACATAAGCTTCCGCACAGCCGTATGCTGATGGAGATCAAGGGAGAGGTGGACCCCGGAACGAATACTGTTATGCTGTCTGCGACAATTTCGGAATCCGGATTCGGCCTGTCGGAAGTGGAGATTGACGCAATGTTGTCTTCTTATACAAGGTATGACAGCCGGCAGAAGAGTGATTATAAGGGTATGGGACTTGAACTGTCGATCTGTAAAGAGATACTCGAACTTATGGGTGGAAGTCTTTCCATAAAAAGTGTTGAGGGTGTCGGAATGGCGGTACATTTCGAATTCCTGAACTATATTATAGAAGATAAACCGCTCATTAAGGTCAGCACATTAACTGAATATAACATACTTGTATACACCAAGAATCCCGAAGATCAGGATGTATGGGTTGATATTCTCGGACAGTTTTCGCTTTATCCTAATTTCGTTTCAGGACCTAATGCGTTCAGACAGGCAATTGAGAACAGGCGGTATACCCATATCTTTATAGATGATATGTTTTACCCGATGCTCAGAGATACTATTAAATCTGCCAAGATTAGTGATGAGGTTTATGTTCTTACTGAAGCCGGAAGCATTTACAGTGATTTTGATAATTGTAAAATACTCAGAAAACCAATGACCTGTATATGTGTAGGTAATGCCCTGAATAATGCATGGGATGCGGCAAACTATAAGGTTGCGCAAAAACGTGAAGCGGTTACGTATCCCGAAGGGAAAATCATAATTGTAGATGATTCTATCGTTAACCTTAAGGTTCTTGAGGGCATGCTTCAGACATTTGATGTAAATATCACAAAGTGCAAGAGCGGCGCAGAAGCTCTGGACGTACTGGAGAAAGAAGAGTATGATCTCATTATTCTTGACCAGAGAATGCCCGAGATGGATGGAATTGAGCTTCTTCATTTTATAAGAAAACTTGATAATGCCAATTCTATGGTTCCAATTTTGTGTGCTACAGCGGATTTTGGCCCCGAGGTTTCAAGAATGCTTCTAAACGAAGGTTTCCAGGATTATCTTGCAAAACCCGTAAGAAGGTTTTATCTTGAGAGAATGCTTAGGAAATACATGCCTATTGAACTCGCCGTAAACATTGAAGTTGATGATATCAAACCGGAAGAGTCGGAAGATACGTCTCACAAGAATGATTCAGAACAGACTGATCCTAAAGCTATTAATTTTGATGTTGGACTTGCAAATGTAGGCGGGCAGATAGCTGCATTCTCATCGGTTGTTAATGCATACTACAAAGAAGGAAAGAATAAAGCCGTACTGATTCAGACTCTTTTGTCCGAAAACAATATTGCAAATTATATTATAGAAGTTCATGCATTAAAATCGAGCAGTGCTGCTATAGGTGCAGATGGAATGGCGGTAAAGTTCCGTGAACTTGAATTTGCCGGAAAAGCCGGAAATACCGAGTTCCTTGAAAGCCATACCGACAGCGTTTTAGCAACATTTGATGAAGTACTTGGCATTGTTAAGGATTATATGATCGAAAAAGGTATATTCGAAGACGAAGAAGTCTTCACGGAGCCTTCGGGAAATGAAGTGTCTTTGGATCTTTCGGTACTGGATAATATCATAGATTCTTTGACTAATTTCAATATAAAGGATACAGAAGATGCCATATCAGCTTGTGTTACGGTTAATTACGGACATGATATAAACACTGTATTTAGGGATGTTAAGAATAGTTTGGAAGTATTTGATTATCACAAAGCAAAAGATCTTCTTACAGATCTGAAAAGGAGGAAAAATGAATCCGGTTTATGAAAAACTAAAGAACTGTTATGACAGTGTAAGGGCAAAAACTTCTTTTGAGCCTAAGGTTGCTCTTGTTCTCGGCTCCGGACTCGGAAAATTTGCGGAAGAGATCGATGTAGTGGATACAATTCCTTATTCGGACATTGAAGGATTTCCCACGTCTACTGTTCCGGGGCATGAAGGAAGGTTTGTGTTCGGGTATGTTGACGGTGTTTCTGTTGTATGTATGCAGGGAAGAGTACACTATTATGAAGGTTACCCTATAACAGATGTTGTACTTCCCATAAGGCTTATGGCTATGCTCGGAGCAAAGTATCTGTTCCTTACAAATGCATCCGGAGGCATTAACCGTGATTTTAAGGCCGGCGATTTTATGCTCATTACCGATCATATTTCCAGTTTTGCACCGAATCCGCTTATCGGAGCCAATATTGATGAGATAGGGACGAGATTTCCCGATATGTCGAGTGTGTACAATCCGATACTTCAGGATATCATACTGCAGGTGGCGGATGATTTTGACATAGAGATGCAAAAAGGTGTTTATGCACAGCTTACAGGACCTTCGTTTGAAAGTCCTGCCGAGATCAGGATGCTTGGTAAACTCGGAGTTGATGCAGTGGGTATGAGCACCGTCGTAGAGGCGATTGCGGCAAATCATATGGGAATGAAAATATGTGCAATTTCCTGTGTATGTAATCTTGCCGCCGGTATTTCGGAAACACCCCTTACTCATGATGAAGTCCAGGAGGCTGCTGCAAAGGCTGCACCTTTGTTCAAGCAGATTGTAAGGGAAACAATAGTAAGAATCGGAGCTTTATAAAATTGGCATATTTTAATTATAAAAGAATAACTGCCTGTATCTGTATAGTGGCATTAGCTTCTATGTTTCTTTCGGGCTGTAAAAAAGGCGAAGAAGTATCAGCCAAGGATTCACCGGTTGATGTGGTTCTTATTACGGATTACGGCACTGTTGATGATAACGGATTTAATCAGGCAGCATGGGAGGGCATAAAAAAATATGCCGAGGAGAGCGGCATAGCGTACGATTATTATAATCCTGAGGGTACCGATACGGAAAGTATAATGGCCCAGTTTAAGAGGGGCGCATCTAACGGTGCGAAACTGTTTGTCTGCCCGGGGTCTATGCTTGAAGTTCCTGTTTATCTTGCACAGTCCAAGTATGATGATTGTTCGTTTATTCTTATAGACGGCGAGCCGCACAGCGAAGACGGAACTGATGTGAAGATAGGTGATAACGTCTCGGCTATCACTTTTGCTGAGGAAGAGGCGGGATTTCTTGCCGGATATGCCGCTGTCCGTGACGGGTACAAAGGTCTGGGATTCATGGGCGGAATACCCGTAGACCCGGTAATTAGATACGGATACGGATTTGTACAAGGTGCAGACTATGCTGCTATAGAGATGGGTGTAAATGTTCACATCAGATACACATACACCGATACATTTTCCGAAGCCCCTTCTGTTGAAGAAATGGCAGGTGCATGGTTTGAGGATGATACGGAAGTGATTTTTGCGTGTGGAGGAGCTATTTCCAAATCCATAATCCGGGCTGCCGAAAATCATTCGGGAAAAGTTATCGGAGTCGACATCGACGAGTCATCGGAGTCGGAGACAGTCATTACATCAGCCATGAAAAGTGTAAGTTCTGCGGTATATGATGATGTAAAATCATTTTTTGCGGGTACTTTCGCGGGCGGGGTTGCGACAAATGTTAATGCAAAGACAAACGGGGTATGTCTTCCCATGGAAACATCACGTTTTGAAAAGTTTGATCAGGCAAGTTATGAGGCGGTATATTCACATATTGTTGACGGATTGATTGTTCCTTATAATCAGACTGATATTGGGACATGTGATGAATTAAGTCTGGTAAATACCGAAGTCACATATATAGAATTTAAATGATGAGATGTTGTCTGATTCGCATCTACAGATGAGGATAAATATGGATCGTAAAAAATTGATAAGTTTGGCAATGGAAGCAAGGGCTCATTCATATACACCGTATTCCCACTATAATGTGGGGGCTGCACTGTTGTGTGATAACGGAGAAATAATATGCGGCTCAAATATTGAAAATGCATCGTATCCCGCGACTGTATGTGCCGAAAGGTGCGCGATATTTACAGCCGTAGCATCGGGACATAAGGATTTTACGGCAATTGCCGTTTGCGGAGGAGCGGATACCGAAAGGGATATACTGTCGGGATACGCATATCCGTGCGGTATTTGCCGGCAGGTAATGAGGGAATTTACGGATCCGGATAAATTTATTGTTATTGTTGCAAGATCGGTTGATGATTATAAGGAGTTTACTCTATCGGAGCTTTTGCCGAACAGTTTCGGCCCCGAAAATCTATAAAGGAGATGAGATGAATGAATACAAGGTTATATAATGCAAGAATTCTTACGATGGAAGATAATTGTGAACTGTTTGAAGGTGAGATCCAGATAACGGATAATAAGATTTCTTATGTCGGAAAGAGCATGTCTGATGAAGAAATAACCAAATCCGGAATCAGGTTTGATGTTAGCAGGGACTGCAAAGGAAACGTTCTGATGCCGTCATTTAAGGATGCCCATACACATTCGGCAATGACCGGAATGAGATCTTATGCGGATGATATGCCGCTTTGGGAGTGGCTGTCTACCAAAATTTTCCCGCTTGAAGCGAAGCTTACCGCGGAAGATATGTATGAATTTGTACGGCTTGCAAATCTGGAATATCTTACAAGCGGTATAACGGGAATATTTGATATGTATATGCACCCCGAAGAGACTGTAAGAGCCTGTGAGGAAATGGGTATCAGGTTTGTGGGATGCTGCGATATCAACAAATTCGGACCGTCTCTTGAGGAGGTCAGGAAGCGCTTTAAAATACTTAATAAAGATAATGGATTTGCAAAGTATTTTATAGGGTTTCATGCGGAGTACACATGCACAAAAGAGCTGCTTGAGCAGCTTTCGGAAATAGCGGAGGAGTTCAAGTCTCCCGTATTTACCCATAATTCCGAGACGGAAAAAGAAGTTAGGGAGTGTATCGAACGACACGGGATGACTCCAACGCAGCTGTTTGAAAGTCTTGATATGTTCAAATACGGCGGCGGCGGATATCACTGTGTATATTTTTCGGATGAGGATATTGAGATATTTAAGAAGCATGACCTTACCGTTGTGACAAATCCGGGTTCAAACACCAAGCTTGCAAGTGGGATTGCACCGATATCAAGATATCTTAACGAAGGAATAAGAGTCGCAATCGGAACTGACGGTCCTTCATCAAATAACTGCCTTGATATGTTCAGGGAGATGTTCCTGGTTACGGGTCTTGCCAAGCTTCATGATATGGATGCTGCAGCTGTTGTTCCCACAGAAGTTCTTAAGATGGCAACAGTTAATGCAAGCCACTGTATGGGTCTTGATGACTGCGATGTTTTAGCCGCTGGCAAGAAGGCTGATATTATTATGATCGATCTTGACCAGCCTAATATGCAGCCCCTTAATAATATTGTTGACAACATTGTATATTCTGGAAGCAAGACAAACATTAAGATGACAATGTGCGACGGAAAGATTCTGTATGAGGACGGTGTCTTCAATGCAGGAGTTGATCCTGAAAAGATTTATGCCAAGGCAAATGAACTTATGGCCAAGTATAAGGAATGATAAATGGGCACATATGTATTTGCGGCACTTACAGCCCTTCTTGCGGCTGCCCTGATTATTTCCGGCATTAACCGCAAGAGAACCTTAAGGCTTGCAAGATATGATCGAATAAAAAAGGAATTCGGCAGCACAGAAGACCTTTGCAACAATACAGATGTGTTTGATCATGTGCCGGCTTTATTCGGGTATATGATGAGCAAGGATAAGGGTTCCTTCTGTCTGGATGATATAACATTATCTGACCTGTCGATTCGTGATGTTTACAGCCGGATGAACAGGTGTGTAACAAATGCCGGGGAGGAATATCTGTATTGCAGATTCAGGATTCTGGGGGATGATCCCACATCCTTTTTTGAACGGACTGATACATATACGAAGGATACTGATACGGCTGTAAGACTTATTAATATTCTCGAGTCAACAATGGGGAGGATGCGCCGGGACGGATTTGCCAATATTTCGGCAATTAAAGAGGCAAGGCGTGAAAGTATTGCTGCCGATGTAATTCCTCTTGCATTACTTGTTATTTCTGTATGTGTGATACCTTTTAGTCATGTTCCCGGTATTATAGCGACTATTGTTATGCTGTGTGTATCCGTGTGGGGGTACTTTAAGGGAATAAGATCTACGGAAGACAGCCTTGCCGGGTTTGCAGCTTCCATGCGCATCATAAAATGCGGGGACAGGCTATCTAAGAATGGATGCACCTCCTTTGATCGTTACAAAGATCTTACCGGTCTTCTTCGCGGTAATTTTCTTATATCAGAAAGAGATGCCACAAGTTCAAGCCCATTATCGATTCTGCTTGATTATGTGAAGATGATCACCCACATTGATATCATCGTATATAAGCTTAAGGTGTCAACTGTCGTCAGATACATTGACAGACTTGAAGAACTCTACCTTAAGATCGGAGAGCTTGACTGCACCCTTGCCATCGCTTCATACATTAAAGGCAGAAAGTACTGCAGGGCACAGATTATACCGCAAAAACGTATAGATACAAAGCAGATATATCATCCTCTTGTCAAAAAACCGGTATACAATGATTTTACGGCTGAAAGAGGTGTGCTTATTACCGGCTCGAATGCCTCCGGAAAATCAACCTTCCTGAAGGCGGTTGCGGTTAATGTATTGTTTGCACAGTCTTTCGGACTGGCATTTGCGGACAGCTTTTCGACGGGTAAATTCAGGATATATACATCCATGGCACTGGCTGATAATATTCTTGCAAATGAGAGCTATTATGTTGTGGAAGCAAGATCAATAAAACGTATGTGTGATACAGCCGCTCCCGATTGCCTCTTTATCATTGACGAAGTCCTTAGGGGAACGAACACAGTGGAGAGGATTGCAGCCGCAACCAATATTCTGAAATACCTGTGTGATTCGGGAGCATTATGTTTTGCGGCGACCCATGACCGTGAACTTACTTTGCTGCTTAAAGATAAGATGGAGCTTTATCATTTTACCGAGGAGATAAACGAAAATTCCGTTACGTTTCCCTTTGTGATAAAAGAAGGTGTATCCGATAAAACAAATGCCATAAGCCTGCTAAAGATGCTTGGATTTGACAAATCTGTCACATCCTCTGCGGACAGGCTTGTTGAGCAATATAATAAAACAGGGAGCTGGATTAGCCGGGTATGAAAGTTACGATATATACCGACGGAAGTGCAAGAGGCAATCCCGACGGACCGGGCGGGTACGGTGTTATTCTTCATTATACTGATCCGAAAGGCAATCTTCATGAGAGCACCAGAAGCGCCGGGTATAAAAAGACAACAAACAACAGAATGGAGCTGATGGGCGTAATAGCTGGGCTTGAGAGCCTTAACCGTCCCTGCGATGTGGAGATTATCTCCGACAGCAAATATGTAACCGATGCATTTAATCAGGACTGGATCGGAGGCTGGATCAAAAACGGGTGGAAAAAATCAGACAAAAAACCTGTTTTGAACATGGATCTCTGGAAAAGACTTCTTGAAGCCAAGGCTCCTCATAATGTTACATTTACATGGGTTAAGGGTCATAATGATCATCCCGAGAACGAAAGATGTGATAAAATGGCTGTTGAAGCGGCACTATCGTCCGAACTTCTGGACGATGTTATCGAATAATGGTATATTTTAGACTGTAATATTTACGAATATGCAATAATTAATATGCGGAGGATATATAATGATTGCTTTTATCAATATGTTTCTGACTTATCTGATTCTTGTTATTGTAAGCATCGGAGTAATTATACTCGGAGTGATATGCGGAAAAAAACTACGCGAAGCCAAAGATGCCAAAGCGGAAATTTCCGGTGACGACAAGGAGAGCAAATAATGGAATATTTAAGCACAAGAGGATGCACGGAAAAATACAGTGCTTCTTTAGCTGTTATAAAAGGACTTGCAGATGACGGAGGTCTGTTTGTTCCGGAACATATTCCCAGGCTTGAGGCATCTGTCAAAGATCTTGTTGGTAAGAGCTATAAGGAGATTGCCTTTGAAGTTTTAAAACTTTATTTTACCGATTATTCCGAGGCAGAACTCAAGTCATGCATCGATAATGCATATGATTCCAAATTTGATACCGAATTAATAGCACCTCTTGTTAAAAGGGGAGATCAGTATTTTCTTGAGCTTTTCCACGGCAGAACTATAGCCTTTAAGGATATGGCGCTGTCAATTCTTCCGCATCTTCTGACGTGTGCACTTGCCAAGAATAATATCAGGGAAAAGGTCATTATTATGACCGCCACAAGCGGCGATACAGGTAAAGCGGCTCTTGAAGCATTTGCTGATGTTGAGAATACCAAGATAATCGTATTTTACCCGAAGGGCGGTGTGAGCCGTATTCAGGAGCGCCAGATGGTAACCCAGAAGGGGGCCAATACAAAGGTTGTGGGAGTAAAGGGTAACTTTGATGACTGTCAGAGTGCGGTTAAGAGAATGTTTTCCGACAGGGAATTAAATGATGAACTTGCCCGGAAGGGTTACCGCTTCTCATCAGCCAATTCCATCAATATCGGAAGACTCTTTCCCCAGGTGGCATACTATGTGTATGCATACGTAAAGATGGTTGAAGAGGGTGCGATATCCGACGGGGAGCCTTTAAACTTTACTGTTCCAACCGGAAATTTCGGAAATATACTTGCGGCTTTTTATGCGAAGAATATGGGCATTCCAATAGGAAAACTGATTTGTGCGTCTAACGAGAACAAAGTCCTGTATGATTTTTTCCAAACAGGTACTTACGATAAAAACAGGGATTTTATACTTACCACATCCCCTTCCATGGATATTCTTATATCAAGTAATCTGGAAAGGCTTATATATCATTCCCTCGGAAATGATGCGTCAGAAAATGCCGTATTAATGAAGAAACTTGCCGAAACGGGCAGATATTCGGTGGATGACACATCAAAGGAATTCATGAAGGATTTTGTGGGGATATATGCGACCGAAGATGAGGTCAGGGAGACTATCAAATACGTTTATGAAAACTGCGGATACGTTATTGATACTCATACGGCGGTTGCCGCATATGCCGACAGAAAATACAAGTCGAAAGACAGCAATGTATCGGTTGTTGTATCAACCGCCAGCCCATACAAGTTTATGGCAAGTGTACTTGGCGCGATTGACGCAGGTAAGGTATCGGATGATGATTTTGCCATGGCTGAGGAACTGGCAGTGCTGTCGAAGGTTGATATACCAAAAGCCGTAAGCAGCCTAAAAGATGCGGCAATTCTTCATGATACGGTATGTGACGTGGATGAGATGAAGGAAGAGGTATTATATCTCACATAAATAGAACTTAACTGTTCCGTATTTGAATATTACGGGGATTACTGTTATAGATCTGTACTGCGCAAGGTCTATCTGGTAATTCCCGTTTTGCTTCGGAACATCAAGGGATAGTTCACATATGTTGTTTTTGCTAAGAAGTACAACAAACAGACCGTTGTGAAGATTGAGAAAATCAAGTATTGCTTCACGTGCAAGCACATCAAATGATTTGATTCCGAGGTGAGAATAGTTTTCCGCAAAAGAAACAAGCGCATCCTCCATGCCGTCAACGCATGAGTATGCACTTGGAACTCCGGTTATTTGCTGGCTTAGTTCACACTTGCCGGAAAATGTATTTAAAATCTCAATATTACCAAGTGAAAAATCCGAATCAACATACATGCATATGTTGTAAACAAGCTTTTCTATATATGCTTTTACAAAATCGGACATACAAACGTTAAGATAGTTTGAAGTCTCAAGAATCCTGGAATAGGGCTTGTTGTTATCCATCTACATTCTCCACAACCTGTTTGAGAAGTTCTTCGTCAATGGGCTTCTGTATAAAATCCTTAGCCCCGGCCTTAATTGCTTCCTTAAGGTGAGTCTGTGTGCCGACAGAAGATACGATAATAATTTTAGTGTCTGGATTGGCGGCCATTATTTCTCCGGTTGCGGTAACACCGTCCTTGACAGGCATAACAATGTCAAGGAATACCAGATCCGGTTTGTTTTCCCTGCAGTAATTAACTGCATCTTCTCCGTTGCTTACTTCGGAGATATTCGTATATCCGAACCCCGTAAGAAAGCCGGTAAGATTTTTTCTTGCGAGAATAGAATCATCACATACAAGAATTTTACAGTCCTTGTTCATAATCATAACCTCCCGTTTGTTATAACCGTGTATTATTTTATCACAAAATAACTGTACTTTAAAATAGTTTATGATTAAAATATGGTAAATATATAAACATCAGGAGAATAATTATGATAGGCAGATTAAGAGAAATAATGGGCAGGGAGAATATTGACTGGTTTGTGGTATTCTCGGAGGATGCACATTTGTCTGAATATACTGGGGATTGCGATAAATACAGAGAAGCTATCTCACATTTTACGGGATCTGCGGGAGTTCTGGTCGTGGGTACTGCCGAAGCCTATTTATGGACGGATTCAAGGTATTATATTCAAGCCAAAAGCGAGCTTTGCGGAGTCGGAATAGAGCTTGTAAAATACGGTTCACCCGGTGTTAAAAACTGGGATGAATATCTGGCGGAGCATGTATGGGACGGTCAGATAATAGCATTTGACCATATGACACTTTCCTTAAAAAAATATATGGATTTAAAAAATAAGCTTCCCCAAAGTGTTGAGATTAGAGACGGCAGTAAGGTGCTAAAGGAATGTGTAGAAACAATGCCACACAGATCTTTTGGGGAAATATGGGCGGCTCCGGCAAGCTTTACGGGCAAAACCATATCCGATAAGCTGTCGGAACTAAGAAGAAGGATCGAGCAGATATATGTGCGGGAAGAGAGTTATACATATATTTTATCTAATCTATCTTCGATAATGTGGCTGTTTAACCTTCGGGGAAGCGACATCGCCTATGTTCCCGTGGCATACTCATATGCGATGATAACGAAATATACGGCAATTCTTTTCGTGAGCCGGAAGAATATGCCGGAGGAGGTGATGGGGGAGCTCTCTCATAGCGGTGTCAGCGTAAAAGAGTATTCATTATTTTACGATCATCTCCGGGAAGTTGCCACGGATACTGTCATTGCCGATCCCTATACAAATAACAGCAGAATACTTCTGGAATTCGAAGAAAAGGGAATGCTTATCGGGTGTAAGGATGTTGATCTTATCAGAAAACACATAAAAAACAGCTCTGAAATACAGGGAATGAGAGAGGCACATCTTAAAGATGCCGTAACAATGATAAGATTTATCAAAAAGTTGAAGGAGATGGCCGCCGCGAATAATCTGCCTGATGAATTTGAAATAGGGAAGATGCTTGACGATATGAGGAGAAAAAACAAGAGTCGGCAGCCTTCTTTTGAAACTATATGTGCGTACGGTCCGAATTCTGCAATTGTACATTACACGGCCTCAAAAGATAAGGCCGCTTCTGTAGAGCCCACCGGGTTTCTGCTTGTTGATTCGGGTGGACAGTACGAATTTGAAGGGACTACGGATATAACAAGGACAATTCCTTTAGGGAAGCCAACAGCAGAGGAGAAGAAGGTATATACAATCGTACTGAAGGGAAATCTAAGACTTATGAATATTACTTTTCCCGAGGGCTACAGAGGAGCGCTGCTTGATAGTGCGGCAGAGACACCGCTGTGGGAGAACGGGTATTTTTGCGGGCACGGCATAGGCCACGGAGTCGGGGCATATCTGTCGGTTCATGAGTCGGAGGCAAGGATATCAAGAAGTTCTTCGGATCGTGAAGTCCCATTTGTTCCGGGAATCATAGTCAGTGATGAACCGGGAGTATACCTTGAGGGAAAATTCGGGGTAAGGCTTGAAAACCTGTTGCTTACTGTCGCGGCGGATGATGCGGGTGGTTATAGAATGTGCCGTTTTGAGCCGCTGACTCTTGTTCCTTTCGATAAAGAGGCAATTGATTTTGAAGCATTATCCGATGATGAAAAATCAATCCTGTTACAATATAACAAACTGATAGAAGAAAAGGTTTTACCGCTTCTTGATAATGAAGAGAGAATATGGACAGATAAGTATATGAATTTTTGATTTTTAAAAGTATTTGTGTTGCGTTTAAGGCTGATTATGTATTATAATCGACTTCGGTTAACAAATCGTAAGGATTTATATAAAGAAAAGGAGTGATTTTTATTATGGCAAACATTGATCTTACCAAGTACGGCATTATCGGTGCAACCGAGATCGTCTACAATCCTTCATATGAACTTCTGTATGAAGAGGAAATGAAGCCTGAACTTACAGGTTACGACAAAGGTCAGCTTACCGAACTTGATGCCGTTAACGTTATGACGGGTATCTACACGGGACGTTCACCCAAAGATAAGTTTATTGTTGATGATGCAAAGGCTCATGATACTGTTTGGTGGACAAGCGAAGAGTATCCTAACGATAACCATCGTGCAACCCAGGAAGCATGGGATGCCTGCAAGAAGCTGGCTGTTGAGGAGCTTTCCAATAAGAGACTCTTCGTTGTTGATGCATTCTGCGGTGCCAACAAGGATACGAGAATGGCTGTCCGCTTCATCATGGAAGTTGCTTGGCAGGCACATTTCGTAAGAAATATGTTCATCAAGCCAACTGCTGAGGAAGAAGCTTCATTTGAGCCTAACTTTGTAGTATATACAGCTTCCAAGGCTAAGGTTGACAATTACAAGGAACTGGGTCTTAATTCTGAGACGGCTGTTCTGTTCAACGTAACAAGCCGTGAGCAGGTTATCTTAAACACATGGTACGGCGGAGAGATGAAGAA
>DGUG01000067.1:0-476 GCA_002394535.1 Lachnospiraceae bacterium UBA4316 | reverse complement strand
ATGATGAACTACTTCCTTCCTCTTGACGGAATGGCTTCAATGCACTGCTCGGCAAATACTGATATGGAAGGTAAGCATACAGCCATATTCTTCGGACTTTCCGGAACAGGTAAGACAACACTTTCAACAGATCCCAAGAGACTTCTTATCGGTGATGATGAGCACGGCTGGGATGATAACGGCGTATTCAACTTCGAAGGCGGATGCTACGCAAAGGTTATCAACCTTTCCAAGGAAAATGAGCCTGATATCTACGGCGCTATAAAGAGAGATGCTCTTCTTGAGAACGTAACCGTTGATAAGGACGGCAAGATTGATTTCGCAGACAAGTCGGTTACAGAGAACACCCGTGTATCTTATCCGATTGAGCATATCAAGAATATTGCCAAGAATGTTAACAAGATTTCTTCAGGTCCCGCTGCAGAGAACGTAATTTTCCTTTCGGCTGATGCATTCGGAGTACTTCCTCCTGTATC
>DGUG01000009.1:275-10329 GCA_002394535.1 Lachnospiraceae bacterium UBA4316 | reverse complement strand
AAAAATCAACTCTTGAATAATCTACCATATTTTCTTAATATGGACAAGAAATGTGTTAAGTTTTCCACGAAAACTTAACATGTAGCGTCAGCCGTTCGACGAAGTCGACTACAAATCGGCTGACGTTCCCGTAAGGTGGGGTGGAGCGAAGTGAGCTTTTAATGGCGTGGCTCTCAAATGTTCCCGTAAGGTGGTTCAAGGAGGATATTATATGATCACGACTGTAATATTTGATATGGGAAATGTTCTGATAGATTTCAGGTGGGAAGCTCTTTTTCATGAAATGGGTCTCGAAGGTGAGCGTTTTCGCCGTATGGCTGAGGCGACGGTTCTGGACCCTGTATGGAATGAGTTTGATCGTGGTATATGGACCGATGAGATGATGCAGGATGCTTTTATAAAAAATGCGCCGGAACTCGAAAAGGAGATCCGTCAGATGATGACCGACTATTTTCCCGGACTGCTCAGGAAATTCGATTATACCGATGAATGGATGGATTCACTCAAAGCAAAAGGTTATAAATTGTACATTCTTTCGAACTTCTCGGGGAAGGCATTCCGGGATTGTGCCGGAGAACTTGACTATGTTTCAAAGGCGGATGGTGCTGTGATATCCTACAGGGTAAATATGATTAAACCTGATCCGGGAATATACAGGTATCTGCTTGATACATATAATATCAACCCGGCTGAGGCGGTTTTTATTGATGATAATGCCGATAATATTGCGGCTGCCGGTAAATTCGGAATTAACACCATACTGTTTACGGACAAGGAATCTGCCGACAGAGAGCTTATCAGATTGGGAGTAAAATGAATGCTGTCATGAAGATCATGGATGTCTACAGACGATTTGCCAGAAGGCATCCTCTCAGATTCATAGGAATATGCAGTATACTGATTATTGTGTGGATGGCGGTCATAATGAGGTTTTCGGGAGAAAACGCCGATATATCGGGGAACCGGTCGGCACGTATGCTTGTGGGAATCGTTAATACCGTTGTGCCCTCGGCAGATATTACGCTGGATAACTACGAGCAGATCCCGGCTCTTCACAACAGCGAGAGAGTAGTCCGCAAGATTGCACATATGATCGAATACGGGATACTTACCGCACTCATATGGTCGCTTTTATTTGGTTTCAGAGATCTTCCGAGAAAGTATTCATATATACTTCCGGTTATAATCGTATTCTGCCTCGGAATAATAGATGAAAAAAATCAAACCACTATAGAAGGACGGTATGGTTCGTGGTTTGATGTGTGCGTTGATACGGTTTCCGCCATAATTATTGTCTGCCTTGCCCGTTATCTGACAGATCGTTACCGCCGTCAAAAGATGATCCGGAAGAATAATAATCCTTCCTCTTAGAACGGCTCATGGCATATTTATGGAGGCATATATAGATATATGCAACCACAGGAACAAAAATCGTACAGGCGATGCATCCCTTGAACATGACCATTGTTTGTGAACTGTCGAAAATCGCCATTATAAATGTTGTGATATACATGCCGACAAGAATTACGGCACATATTATTGCAAGAATCTGTTTTATCTTTTTCATATCATCTAACGGAAAGACCCTTTGCCCCTATCATCTTCATATTGATTTATGTCCGGTTTGGAATTATTATAACATATTATAGGAAAAATAGTTTTTTATAAGCAGATCAGGGTAGATTTATCAAATGATTTTCTTTGAATTATACAGACAACTCGACATACGCATATTTCAGACCATTTCCGCCATTGACCAGACATATGGATCCTGTGCAAAGTACGTATTTGACAGGGACGCACTTGTTCTGCTCGGCATGGATCATTCAGTCAGATTGGACATATTGACCAAGGAAGTCAAGAAGGATAATCCCATCAGAAACTGGGATGTGGAGAGCGAGACTGTGATGTGGTTTGCCGAAGATTCGGCAGAAGCGCTGCTGATCAGGCTTATCAATGATGCATACAGAAAATGGATGCAGCTTGACGTCAATATATCGGATGAATATTTTGCAATGGAGCTTGAGCAGGTTAATCAGGTCCTTGCGGGATATTCGCTTCGTATATTTGCCGACGATACCGGCATGTCAATTTTCAAGGACGATGCCCAAAACGGCGATGAATTTACATTTGAGCAGGCAGTGGAACTTATCATGGATGTTGACGAGAATCGCATGGACGATGCGGGAATCGGACAACTTATTAATGAGGCACTCTATTACAGAAAACTTGACCGCTATGAGGATGCCGCACTACGGCTTGAAAACGTGGTAAGGTACGTTGACCATACTCTTCCGGTATACTCCCAAACGGTATTTACTCTTGCCGAGACATATTATTTCCTCGGGAATTACGAGCGTGCTGTAATGCTGTATTACAGAGTGAATCTTCAGTTTGTTGAAGATGAGGATGATTTTTACCTGCATCTCGGGCATGCGCTCGTAGATGCCAAAATGAAGAAATATGACAGACATTTGCGCATATATTATCACAGCATGATAGACAGCGAGTTTGCGGATACGCACAGGCAGGCTGTTGCGGCAGCACGGGCAAGCGTTGCCGATGTGTTCTCCGAATATGAGGCGACATGTGCTGATATGGGACGAAAAAAATATGCGGAGTTTCGAAACAGCCTTCCCGACGGAGCCGATGAGATCGACGAACTGCTTGAAGAGTACGAGAAGCCAGAAGAGCGGGTAAGGGAAATACACAAGCAGTATGAGGGATTCAGACTGTCGGAGCCCAAGTCCGGAGCCGAGCAGAGCACGTTGTCAGTGAATGAAAGGCTGTCGGTCGCTC
Organism: Lachnospiraceae bacterium UBA4316; assembly: GCA_002394535.1. GTDB lineage: Bacteria > Bacillota > Clostridia > Lachnospirales > Lachnospiraceae > UBA2868. Next base: position 7,530 of record DGUG01000009.1, on the reverse strand, counting down.
TTGACCATTTCCTTACGGGCGAGTATCAGAAGGCATTTGATATGTACTTCAGACTTGCGGCACAGGCTGAGGAGGATTCGGATTTTTACACATGGATACACCTGCAGCTTGGAAAACTGTACTGTTTTTTTGAGGAGCCGCATAAAGCGTGGAGCGCGCTGAAAAAGTGTGATCCCACAAGGTTCGGGGTTGTATACAGACTGGAGGATTATCTGCTCCTGTATCAGCATGCGCATATCGTTGCCGAGGATTTTGAGAGTGATGACAGATTCAGGAAACTTGTCAGGGGCAGGATGGATCCCTATTATGCGCAGTATGACAGACAGTATAATCTTCTGCTTAAAGACAGAAAACTAATGAGAGCATTTAAAACATACGAAAAGGATTGCGTTGATGATTCAAGGTACGATCTGAAGGATGTCCTTCGTGAATCAAAACAAAGGGGCGGAGGTTTATTCGGGAGGATTCGCAGAAAAAAAGAAAACGGTGCTGACAATTGATACATTTATTTATTTGTGTTACAATGTTTACTGTTCTGCCACGAAGCAAGCTTTAAATGGCGTGGCTCTATAAATGGCGTGACTCTCAAGAAAAAATAAGGAGGACTATGGGATGGGTTTAATTCAGGCTATTGCAGGCGCTGCCGGCGGAGTTATGGCAGATCAGTGGAAAGAGTTTTTCTATTGTGAGTCGATTCCTGCAGATGTTATTGTTACAAAAGGTTCCAAGAAGATTGACGGAAAGCGTTCGTCAAATACGAAAGGACATGACAACATCATAAGTAACGGATCGGTTATTGCCGTTGCTGACGGACAGTGTATGCTGATCGTTGAACAGGGCAAGGTTGTCGATTTGTGCGCACAGCCCGGTGAGTATGTTTACGACACATCAACAGAGCCCAGTATTTTCTACGGAAAGCTTTCTGATTCGATCGTTGAGACATTCAAACAGATCGGAAAGCGATTCACTTTCGGCGGAGATACCGGTAAAGATCAGAGAGTGTACTACATCAATACAAAGGAAATACCCGGCAACAAGTACGGAACGGCTAACCCGGTTCCCTTCAGGGTTGTTGACAAGAACATCGGTCTTGATGTTGACATCACTATCCGCTGCCACGGCGAATATTCATACAAGGTAGAAGATCCCATTCTGTTCTATACAAATGTTGCAGGAAATGTAACGGATACATATACAAGAGACGAGATTGACAGTCAGCTCAAGAGCGAGCTTCTTACCGCTCTTCAGCCCGCATTTGCCAAGATCAGTGATATGGGTATCAGATACTCATCACTTCCCGGTCATACCCAGGAGATGGCTGATGCTCTTAACGATGTTTTGAGCGAGAAGTGGAGAGGGCTTCGCGGAATCACTATTGTATCATTCGGCGTAAGCTCCGTAACAGCTCCGGAAGATCAGGAGCAGATGATAAGAGATCTCCAGAAGGCGGCTGTTATGCGTGACCCGAGCATGGGTGCGGCTACTCTTGTGGGAGCTCAGGCAGATGCAATGAAAGCAGCTGCAAGCAATACGGCAACAGGTCCCATGATGGCATTTGCCGGAATGAACATGGCTACACAGGCCGGTGGAATGAATGCGTCACAGTTGTATCAGATGGCAGGTCAGCAGCAGGCGGTTGCTTCAAATAACGAAGCACCGGCTAATGGCTGGAAATGCGAATGCGGTACGGTAAATACAGGTAAGTTCTGCAGCAATTGCGGTAAGCCCGAACCTGCTCCCGCAAACAGCTGGACATGTGAGTGCGGAACAGTCAACACAGGTAAGTTCTGCAGCAACTGCGGCAAGCCCGCTCCGGCAGGTGAGTGGAAATGCGAATGCGGAACCGTAAATACGGGAAAGTTTTGCAGTAACTGCGGCAAGCCGAGACCGTGATATGAACATAAAACGATATAGAATAAGTGCCCCGATATCCGGGGCTCTTATTATGTATAGTTAATTGATATAACAGGCTTGATTTTTGAAGTCGGTAATTTATAATAATTGTGATTTTTTATTAGTATATAATTATTAAAGAGAGGTAACATGATGGAAAACAAATGGGTACGCGGTGCGATTCCCGCATTGCTTCTGCATTGCAGTATCGGAACAGTATATTGCTGGTCTACTTTTTCTAAGGAGATCGCCGATTATATCGGAGCGACAAAGTCAGCTACCGAATGGGCGTTTTCTCTTGCGATTTTCTTTCTCGGAATGTCGGCGGCGTTCCTCGGAGATGTTGTTGAGAAGGATATTCACAGGTCTTCGCTTATTGCAACAATATGCTTTACGGCGGGTATGATAGGAACCGGATTCGGCATCATGATCAAGTCTCTTCCCGTTATACTTATCTGCTACGGTTGCATAATGGGTATCGGCTTGGGAACAGGTTATCTCTCCCCGGTAAAAACATTGATGCTCTGGTTTGAGGACAAGAAGGGTCTTGCAACAGGTCTTGCGGTTGCAGGCTTCGGACTTGCAAAGGCAATAGCAAGTCCCATCATGCAGGCTATCCTCAACAAATTCGACAACAATCCCGCACCTATGTTTTTTATTATGGGTGGTATATATTTTGTGATGATGTTCATCGGACATCTGATCCTCAAGAAGCCTTCAACTTGGGTTGAGGCTCATTCAGAAGGCGGACTAAAAGAGTTCTTCGCTACTCTTGCAAGCAACTTCAAGACATCCTTCGGAAACAAGACTTTCATCGGTATATGGCTTATGTTCTACATTAACATTGCCTGTGGTCTTGCACTTATTTCACAGGAGAAGATGATATTCAAATCGGTAGGCCTGTCCGTTGGCGTGTGCGCTACTCTTGCAACGGTAACGGCGATTGCCAATGCAGCCGGACGTCTTGGATTTTCGGCATGGGCAGATACATTAAAGGACAGAAATACGATCTACAAACTGATCTTCATACTGTCGATAGCATTTACCGGACTTGTTGTTGTAACACAGGGAATCGTTAAGGGAGCAGAGGTTCCCGCACTTGCGGTATTGTGTGTTGCACTTCTTATTATGGTAAACGCAGGATACGGCGGAGGATTTTCCAACGTTCCGACACTTCTGTCAGATCATTTTGGAATGGGTAAGATCAGTTCGGTTCACGGAATGTGCCTGTCTGCATGGGCTATTGCAGGCCTTACAGGTAACCAGATGGCTACGGCGATTGTTAACCGTGTCGGTGAATTCAAGGAGATCACTCTTTCAAACGGAGCGGTTGACTCTGTTAATCCCGTCGGATACCAGACAGTGCTGTATGTAACCGGTGCGCTTTACATTGTAGCGCTTATAATCAGCTGCGTGATGGTTCCCAAACTTAACAACAAAGAAAAGAAATGAGTATTATGAAAAAGAGAGATGATATCAACAAGATTCTGATAATTGGAAGCGGACCTATAATAATAGGGCAGGCGTGTGAGTTCGACTATTCCGGAACCCAGGCATGTAAGGCGCTTAAAAAGCTGGGATACGAAATAGTTCTCGTAAACTCCAATCCGGCAACAATCATGACCGACCCGGCAACAGCGGATGTTACTTATATAGAGCCGCTCAACGTCGAGAGACTTACACAGATTATTGAGAAGGAGCGTCCGGACGGACTTCTCCCGAACCTGGGCGGTCAGACAGGACTGAATCTTTGCTCGGAGCTGTACAAGACGGGCGTGCTTGACAAATACGGAGTAAAAGTCATCGGAGTCAAGCCTGATGCCATAGAGCGTGGAGAAGACAGGATAGAGTTCAAGGAACTAATGAATTCCCTCGGAATCAAGATGGCGAGGTCGGAAGTTGCGTATTCTGTTGACGATGCACTTGCTATTGCAGACAAGCTCGGTTATCCGGTGGTGCTTCGTCCCGCATATACAATGGGAGGAGCCGGCGGCGGTCTTGTATATAACGTTGATGAACTTAAGACTGTATGCGAAAGAGGTCTTCAGGCATCTCTCGTGGGGCAGGTTCTTGTTGAAGAGTCGATACTCGGCTGGGAGGAGCTGGAACTTGAAGTTGTAAGAGACTCCTCAGGTAAGATGATAACGGTCTGCTTTATAGAAAACATCGACCCTCTCGGAGTTCACACAGGAGACAGTTTCTGTTCCGCACCGATGCTTACCATCCCGGAGGATGTACAGGCAGAACTGCAGCGCCAGGCATACAAGATTGTTGACGCTATAGAAGTTATCGGCGGAACAAATGTACAGTTTGCAAGAAATACCCAGGACGGCAGGATCATCGTTATCGAAATCAATCCCCGGACATCACGTTCATCTGCGCTTGCATCAAAGGCAACCGGATTCCCTATCGCTCTTGTATCGGCAATGCTTGCGGCAGGTCTTGACCTTTGCGATATTGAGTGCGGTAAATACGGAACACTCGATAAATATGTTCCCGGCGGCGACTATATAGTTATCAAATTTGCAAGATGGGCGTTTGAGAAGTTCAAAGGTGCCGAAGATAAGCTGGGAACACAGATGCGTGCGGTGGGCGAAGTAATGTCTATCGGTAAGACATATAAAGAGGCTTTCCAGAAGGCTATCCGCTCACTTGAGATAGGACGTTATGGTCTCGGAGGAGCGAAGAACTTTGCAGAACTGTCACTTAAGGAACTTATGAACATGCTTCATACTCCTTCGAGTGAGAGACAGTTCATCATGTATGAAGCGATCCGTAAGGGCGCCGACCTTAATGAACTGTACAATATAACAAAGATCAAACCTTACTTCCTTGAGCAGATGAAGGAACTTGTGGATGAAGAGGAAGCACTGAAGAAGTATAAGGGAAGTGTACCTCCCGCGGATGTTCTTGCGCAGGCCAAGAAGGATGGGTTTGCTGATAAATATCTGGCAAAGCTTCTCGATGTTGCGGAAGAGGATATCAGAAATGCGAGAATTAAGTCCGGTATTGTAGAAGCATGGGAAGGCGTTCACGTAAGCGGAACAAAGGACAGCGCATACTATTATAGCTCATACAATATGAAGGACGAATCCAGGACTTCCGATAAGCAGAAGATCATGATACTTGGCGGAGGACCCAACAGGATCGGCCAGGGTATCGAGTTCGATTACTGCTGCGTGCACGCCGCTATGGCTCTTAAGGAACTGGGATTTGAGACGATCATTGTAAACTGTAATCCCGAGACGGTTTCGACCGACTACGACACATCCGATAAGCTTTATTTTGAACCGCTTACACTTGAGGATGTTCTCTCAATTCATGAGAAGGAAAAACCGGTTGGGGTTATCGCACAGTTCGGAGGTCAGACACCTCTTAACCTTGCGGCTGATCTTAAGAAAAACGGAGTCAACATTCTCGGTACCACACCGGAAACGATCGACATGGCAGAGGACCGTGACCTGTTCCGTGCGATGATGGACAAGCTCGGAATCCCCATGCCCGAGTCCGGAATGGCTGTTACTGTGGACGACGCTCTTGCAATTGCCGCTAAGATCGGCTATCCGGTTATGGTGCGCCCTTCATATGTTCTGGGCGGACGTGGCATGGAAGTCGTACATGACGACGAACATATGAAAGTATATATGGCGGCTGCGGTAGGTGTAACACCCGACCGTCCTATACTGATAGACAGATTCTTAAACAATGCACTTGAATGTGAAGCCGATGCCATATCAGACGGCGAGAATGTATTTGTTCCCGCGGTTATGGAACATATCGAACTTGCGGGCATTCACTCGGGCGACAGTGCATGTGTTCTTCCTTCGAAAAATATATCCGCTAAGAATGTTGAGATCATCAAGGAATACACGCGCAAGATTGCCAAGGAGATGGGAGTGCGCGGACTTATGAACATGCAGTATGCGATAGAAAACGATACTGTTTATGTTCTCGAAGCCAATCCGAGAGCATCCCGTACAGTACCTCTCGTCTCCAAGGTTTGTAACATCGGAATGGTTCCGCTTGCAACGCAGATCATTACAATGCCCATAACCGGAAAATCATCCCCGGTACCTTCTCTTCGCGAGAGAAAGTTTAATCACTGCGGAGTTAAGGAAGCGGTATTTCCTTTCAATATGTTCCAGGAAGTTGATCCGCTTCTCGGTCCTGAAATGCGCTCGACCGGTGAAGTTCTGGGCATGGCAAGTGATTTTGGCGAAGCTTTCTTCAAAGCGGAAGAAGCGACGCAGACCGCTCTGCCTCTTGAGGGAACGGTGCTTATCTCGGTAAATGACAGAGACAAATCCGAGCTTGTTGAGGTTGCAAAGGGCTTTGACGAGTGCGGATTCAAGATAATCGCCACCGGCGGAACATACGATATGATAGTAGGTGCAGGCATTCCAGCAACGAAGATATTCAAACTCCAGCAGGGAAGACCGAATGTGCTTGATGCCATAACAAACAACGAGGTTTCGATCGTTATCAATACGCCCGATGACAAGAAGGGTGCTATGGATGACTCGTACATTCGAAAGGGAGTCATCAAGGCAAGGATACCGTATGTAACGACGATGGCTGCTGCGAAAGCGAGCCTTGCGGGTATCAAAGCGAGGAAAAAGAGCGAAGGCTCAGTCAAGTCGCTTCAGCAATACCACTCGGAGATTGAATAAGAAGATACAAGGAGATATTCATAACATGTTGGACATGAAATTCCTCCGGGAGAATCCGGACATTGTTAAACAGAACATTAAGAACAAATTTCAGGACGAAAAGCTTCCCATGGTTGACAAGGTCATAGAACTTGATGAGAAGCGTCGAACGATGCAGCAGGAAGCGGACGATCTTCGTAATAAGAAAAATACTCTTTCAAAACAGATCGGTGCTCTTATGAAAGAGGGCAAAAAAGAAGAAGCCGAGAAGATTAAGGCAGAGGTTGCAAAGGATGCTGCACGCCTTGCCGAGCTTGAAGCCGCGGAAGGACCTGTTGCCGAAGAGATACAGAAGATTATGTACACGATCCCGAATATCATTGATCCCAGTGTTCCTATCGGAAAAGATGATACGGAAAACGTTGAGGTAACAAAGTACGGCGAGCCTGTTGTTCCGGATTTTGAGATACCCTATCATACGGATATCATGGAACGATTCGACGGTATTGACCTGGATGCAGCAGGGCGTGTTGCGGGAAACGGTTTCTATTATCTTATGGGTGATATTGCAAGACTTCACTCTTCGGTAATAAGTTATGCCAGGGATTTTATGATTGACAGAGGATTCACATACTGCGTACCGCCCTTTATGATCAGAAGCAATGTCGTTACCGGTGTTATGAGTTTTGCCGAGATGGATGCCATGATGTACA
>DGUG01000009.1:0-206 GCA_002394535.1 Lachnospiraceae bacterium UBA4316 | reverse complement strand
AAGGCGAGGATCTGTACCTGATCGGAACAAGTGAACACTCAATGATCGGAAAGTTTATTGATCAGATACTTGAGGAAGATTCGCTTCCGAGAACACTTACAAGTTACAGCCCGTGCTTCCGCAAGGAGAAGGGAGCACACGGTATTGAAGAGCGTGGCGTGTATCGTATACATCAGTTTGAAAAGCAGGAGATGATCGTTGTCTGC
>DGUG01000230.1:1297-3508 GCA_002394535.1 Lachnospiraceae bacterium UBA4316 | reverse complement strand
TCTTACGATTGCAAGAGCCGCATCAGCACAGCCTACATACGGACAGGGTTATGAAATGGATGCCATCGGTGCATGCTTTATCGGTGGAGCAAGTGCATACGGCGGAATCGGTACGGTTCCCGGAGTTATAATCGGTGCTCTTCTTATGGGTGTCATCAACCAGGGTATGTCAATCTGCGGTGTTGATGCAAACCTCCAGAAGGTTGTTAAGGGACTGGTTCTTCTTGGTGCTGTCATCTTTGATGTAGTATCAAAGAAAGAGAAAAAATAACAAAGGAAGGATAGAGAAATGGAAAAAGTAGGTAAGATTTTTAAAGAACATACTATGCAGATCATTCTGGTCCTTGTTGTTATTTTCTTCGCAATTACAACACAGGGAAAGATTCTGTCTGCACTTAACTTTGATGCACTTATTACGCAGAACGCATATGTATTCATTCTGGCAACAGGTATGTTCATGTGCATGCTTATCAAAGGTAATATCGACCTTTCGGTCGGTGCTACGGTCTGTCTTATAGACGCGATCGGAGCATATATGATGGTAAATATGGGCTTTTCGGTTCCGGTTGCCATGATTTCAATGGTACTTATCGGATGCATAATCGGTGCCATTCTCGGATGGCTTATCGCTTATCTGAATATCCCGCCATGGATCGCAACACTTGGTGGATTCCTTGCTTTCAGAGGACTTGGAACCAAAATTGTTACTATAGCTTCATCGACATCATCAATCTCAATCAATGATATAGAGGGATTTAAGAAGCTGTTTAACAGCCATATTCCCAAGAGTTTGTGTCTTCCTATCGGAATAGTGTGCTGTGTAATATTCATATTCCTTCAGATAAGAAGCAGAGCTACAAAGATCAAAAAGGGTTACGAGGCTGAATCAATGGCAGCCCTCATCACAAGGTGTGTGATAATAAGTGCTGTTATTCTGCTCTTTGCATGTAAATACGGCGGAGTATTCGGAGAAAAAGCACTTGGCATGCCTACTGTTCTTGTATGGGTTGCAGTAGTACTTCTTGTATATGATTTTATATCAAGCAAGACCGTTCTCGGACGTTACTTCTACGCAATGGGCGGTAACATGGAAGCTACCAGACTCTCGGGTATCGACACAAAGCTTGTTCTTTTCTTCGCATACCTTAATATGCAGTTCCTTTCCGTTATAGCAGGCTGGACAAGCCTTGCAAAGCTTTCTACCGCAAACGGATTCATGGGACAAAACTACGAGCTTGATGCGATCTCCGCATGTATCGTCGGTGGTGTCAGCGCATACGGCGGTTCCGGAAGTGTATTCGGAATGGTTGTAGGTGCAGCGCTTATCGGTGTTATCAACCTTGGTATGTCAATCATGAGTATTGACCCTAACTGGCAGAAGGTTGTTAAAGGCGTAGTTCTTCTTGCGGCAGTTGTATTTGAGATCGTAAACAACCGTCCGAAGACTAAAGCATAAAGGGATTAATTGGTTCTTAATAGATCCATTATTATGAGGGAGCCCTCCTTTTCCGCGAAAGCGGGATCGGAGGGCTCTTTTTATGCTCAAGTTGCTGTTGGTTTGAGCCGAAAGTGTGATAATATATAGTGTATGAACAGAGCAGATTTTGATATAGATGAAGAACTGAATAAACTTCCGAAAAGTCCGGGTGTCTACATGATGCACGACAAGGATGATGTCATTATCTATGTTGGGAAAGCTGTGATCCTGCGTAACCGCGTAAGGTCTTATTTCCGTGCAAGCACCAAAAAGAGCGTCAAGATACAGCAGATGGTCAAGAACATTGCATGGTTTGAATACGTTGTAACGGACTCGGAGCTTGAGGCTCTTGTCCTTGAGAATAACCTTATCAAGGAAAATCAGCCCAAGTACAATACCATGCTCAAGGATGACAAGACTTATCCTTATATCAAGGTCACTCTGGGGGATGATTTTCCGAGGATAACAATGTGCCGGAAAGTCATCAAGGATAATGCGAAATACTTTGGCCCCTTTACATCCGGTGAAGCCGTAAGGGAAACTATTGATCTCCTGCGCAGGGTTTACAAGATAAGAGGCTGCAGAATGAAGATTGAAGACGGTATCGACAATACGGTGCGGGATGCTTCGTCTGCAACAAAAAAGTGCCTGTATTATCATATGGGTCAGTGCCAGGCTCCCTGCGAGGGCCTTGTAAGCCGGGAGGAATATGCCGAAAACATAGAAAAAGCAGT
>DGUG01000230.1:0-1172 GCA_002394535.1 Lachnospiraceae bacterium UBA4316 | reverse complement strand
ATGGAATATGAGAAAGCCATGGAGTACAGGGATCTCATCGAAAGTGTCAGGAAGGTATCTGAGAAGCAGAAGATCACCGATACCGGAGATGAAAACAGGGATATCATAGCGATTGCGGGAGATAGCGAATCCGTTATTGTCCAGATGTTTTTTGTAAGGGGAGGAAAGATAGTCGGCAGAGAGCATTATTATATGCAGCATACGGATGATGAATCATCCGAAGACATACTTGCAGCGTTCCTTGTGCAGTTCTATTCAGGGGCGCCCTTTATACCGAAGGAGATATTGCTTTCAGAGGCACCTTCCGGCGCAGAGCTTATAGAAGAGTGGATGAGCTCCCAGAGGGGCTCAAAGGTTTCGCTGACAGTTCCTCAAAAGGGTAAAAAAGACAAGCTTGTAAAGCTTGCAGAGGAAAATGCGCAGATCAAGCTCAATCAGGATGTGGAGAAGTTAAAAAGAGACCATGACAGAACGAGAGGGGCTGTTGAAGAGATTGAGAAAATCACGGGACTTTCGGATATTCACCGTATGGAAGCCTATGACATTTCGAACATAAGCGGATTCGAATCCGTTGGATCAATGGTTGTGTATGAAGACGGGAGACCTAAGCCTAACGAATACAGGAAATTTAAGATCAAGTCGGTAGAAGGCCCCAATGATTACGCAAGTATGGAAGAAGTTCTTACGAGAAGGTTCGAGCACGGACTTGAAGAGCAGGAAGATGATAGCCTGCCCGGAAAGTTCTCGAAGTTCCCCGACCTGATCCTTATGGACGGAGGACGCGGCCAGGTCAATATATGCGAAGAGGTGCTTACTGCTCTCGGACTGGATATTCCCGTATGCGGCATGGTCAAGGACGACAACCACAGGACAAGAGGGTTGTATTACAACAATGTGGAGCTGCCGATCTCATCATCATCGGAAGGATTTCACCTGATCACGAGAATTCAGGATGAGGCCCACAGATTTGCCATCACTTTCCACAGAAAACTGCGAAGCAAGCAGCAGGTACATTCTGTTCTTGATGATATTCCTGGAATCGGTCCCGCGCGGCGAAAATCACTTATGAAGTCTTTCGAATCCCTTGAAGATATAAGGAATGCTACGGAAGATGAACTGCTGGCCGTGCAAGGATTTAACCGGCAGGCAGCAAAGTCGGTTTATGATTTTTT
>DGUG01000041.1:6841-8321 GCA_002394535.1 Lachnospiraceae bacterium UBA4316 | reverse complement strand
AGATTAGGAATATTTGCGTATCCGATATCAACAAATTTACCGAGATTGTCGGCAATCAGAAGTTTTTTGGAAAGACCGAGGGTAAATCTGTAGAACCCTTTTGCCATATTGTCATAGTTTATCTGTTTTCTTAAAGGGTCGTTAAACTGCGGGATCATCTCGGTTGTAAGAGCGATAGGTCCAACAGTTATCTTCGGAAAGAAACTGATAAACAGCAGATAATCGAGAGCCGAATATGATATTTCGGGATCACGGTAAGAATCCACGATAAAGGCTATTTGTGAAAATGTAAAATAACTGATACCTACCGGAACAACCACAGCTTCAAATGTAAAAGAAGGACCTCCGGCCCGGGCAGTCAGCTGTTCGATATATGAAAGATATCTGCAATAGACCAAAAAAGCGATGTTCAGTACAACGCCTGTAATCATAAGTGATTTTCTGATGGCGTGAGATCTTCCGGATGAAAGACCGAAATTTGCAATCAGGTAACTTACCGCCGCGGAAGCAAGCAGGGCAACAAGCCCCTTGATCCCGGGGGATAAAAGGGCATAAAAAACAAGCGAAGATATAAGCAAAACTACCTTGCCTGCAGTATACAGATTACGCGAAGAGGTTATCCAGTATAGTATCAGCGTAATCGGCAGAAATATGAAAATAAAAGAATACGATGGAAGAACCATGCAATGATACCTAATTAGTTTAATCCGCTCCATATTATATCACACTTTTTTCACATCTTAGAAGTTGATTTTACGCGTTTTTATAACTATAATAAACCGATGCCCCATTAAGGAGGATTTCGAAGGAGATCATTATGGATAACCAGAATAATAATTCGGGAAATAACAATAAAAATAAAAAACAAAACCAGCAGATGCTTTTGATAATCATCGTTGTATCGGTTGTGTTGTTTGTCATACTTTCGTACATGAGAACCATGTTTTCCAGTGCGACAAACCAGAAGATAACATACGATGCATTCATCGAAAAAGTTGAAAACGGAGAAGTCGAAAGTGTTGTAATAGGAAATGACGAGATAACGATAATACCGAAGGGACAGGAAAATGTGTATGTTCCGATGAAGTATTATACGATTCCGGTATATGACGATTCTCTTCCGGACAGGCTTCTTGAGGCCGGAGTAAAGTTTGAGCAAAAAGAGTCGGATTCATCATCCATGATTCTCTCTTTTGTACTGTCATATATATTGCCGATACTGATCTTCTGGCTTATCATCAGCTTCTTTATGAGAAGAATGGGCGGCGGCGGAATAATGGGAGTCGGAAAGAGCAATGCCAAGATGTACGTCCAGAAGGAGACAGGTGTTACATTCAGGGATGTTGCCGGACAGGACGAGGCCAAAGAGTCATTACAGGAGGTTGTTGATTTTCTCCATAATCCCGGAAAGTATGTCAAGATTGGTGCCAAGCTTCCGAAGGGTGCACTTCTTGTGGGACCTCCCGGAACAGGTAAGACA
>DGUG01000041.1:0-6788 GCA_002394535.1 Lachnospiraceae bacterium UBA4316 | reverse complement strand
CAGGTAAGACACTTCTTGCCAAGGCGGTTGCAGGCGAAGCCCACGTTCCTTTCTTTTCTCTTGCGGGCTCGGATTTTGTAGAGATGTATGTAGGTGTCGGTGCATCAAGAGTAAGGGATCTGTTCAAGGATGCACAGAAGAACGCTCCCTGCATAATATTCATAGATGAGATAGATGCCATCGGAAAATCAAGGGATTCACGTTACGGCGGCGGAAATGACGAAAGAGAACAGACCCTTAACCAGCTGCTGTCAGAAATGGACGGTTTTGACAGTGCAAAGGGTATAATGATACTTGCCGCAACAAACAGACCGGAAATACTTGATAAAGCACTTCTGCGTCCCGGACGTTTTGACAGAAGGATAATCGTTGACAAACCTGATCTTAAGGGACGAAAAGAGACGCTTAAGGTTCACTCGAAGGATGTTCTTCTTGACGATTCGGTAGATTTTGATGAAATTGCACTTGCTACGGCCGGAGCAGTCGGTTCCGATCTTGCCAATATGGTAAACGAAGCTGCGATAAATGCCGTAAAGAGCGGCAGAGAAGCGGTCAACCAGAAGGATCTCCTCGAAGCGATAGAAGTCGTTATGATGGGTAAAGAGAAGAAAGACCGGATAATGACCAAGAAAGAGCGCAAGATTGTATCGTATCATGAAATAGGACATGCACTTGCTTCCGCACTTCAGAAAAATACGGACCCTATCCAGAAGATTACCATAGTACCGAGGACAATGGGCGCTCTCGGATATGCGTGGTATGTTCCGGAAGAGGAAAAGCATCTGGAGTCAAAAGAGGAGCTTTATGAACAGATAGTTACCGCCCTTGCCGGACGTGCAGCCGAGGAACTGATATTTGCTTCTATTACGAACGGAGCGAGCAATGATATAGAAAAGGCTACATCACTTGCAAGAGCTATGGTTACAAGATTCGGTATGTCTGAAAGGTTTGGACTTATCAAGCTTGAAAGCGTGGAAGACAGATATTTAAGCGGACGCATGGTAATGGAATGTGCAGATGAAACCGCCGCCGGTGTTGATGAAGAAGTTATGAGGATACTGTCGGAGGCGTATGAGGAAGCGAAGCGTCTTCTTAACGAAAACAGGGATCTTCTTGACAGGCTGGCGGAATATCTTCTTGAGAAGGAAAGTATAACCGGCAAACAGTTTATGGAAATATTCAGAACCAAATATCCGGAAGAAGAAAAAACTACGGATGAATCAGAAGAGGATAAAGATGAATTTGAATCCGTCGGAGGGGAGGAGTTAAACGAAACCACAACTCAGACAGATTTCGAAGATTTGCATAAAGGTACGATAGTAGACGCGACAGTATGATTTTTGATAAGAAGGAACCAAACGGGGAGAGTTACTCTAACAGATCATACAGATTTATGATAGTCGGAACTGTGATCATGATCGTTGCAGCGGTTGTCACGGGGATTATTTTTCGTGTTATCACTAAAATGATCAGAAATGTGGAGCAGGAGCAGACGATGGAGTATGATCTTCACTATGCTTTTGTTGTTGAGGATTCGGACAGTGATTTCTGGCAGGAAGTTTTTGATGCGGCAGATGAGCAGGCAAGAGAGTACAATATTTATCTTGAAGATATAGGTAACAACCTCGGAAGAGAGTATTCCACGGAAGATATTTTGCGTATAGCAGTTAATTCCGGGGTGGACGGAATAGTGTATTCAGGGGCGGTAAGCGACAAGGTGGCTGATCTGATTGACAAGGCATCCGATGAGGGAACAGGCGTTGTTGTTCTCCAGAATGATGTTGAAAAATCAAAACGTCAATGCTATGTCGGCCTTAACTATTATGAGCTTGGCCAGATGTACGCAACGCAGATCGAAAAGCTTGTCGATACTACAAACATGTCAGATACATCCATCGATATACTGGTTGATACAGATATGTCGGAGGGAGCTTCAAACCTCATAGTTATGGCAATTGAGGACTATCTCCGCGAAAAAAACGAAGAGGATTTTCTTCCGGAGATAGTTGTAACGAGAATCGAGGCAGAAGATATATTCAGTGCGGAAGAGAGTATCAGAAACATATTTCTGGAGAAAGAGAATCTTCCGGACATAATGCTGTGTGTCAACAGCGTATATACCCGTTGTGCATATCAGGCGGTTGTTGACTATAATCTGGTGGGAGAGATCCAGATAATAGGATATTTTGCAAATGATACGATTCTTGATGCTGTTGATAAGCAGGTCATCTTCTCCACGATTTCGGTTGATACGCAGGAAATGGGGAAATCCTGTATTCAGGCATTGTATGAGTACAACAATATGGGTTACACCAACTCATATCTGCCGGTAGGGGTCGAAGTTGTGGACCAGAACAAGGCACATAATATGATAAGTGAAAAAGCGGACAGGACGGAGTGATAATGACCGGAGCGATCAGAAGAAAATGGAATAACGCTTCGGTAAGATCCAAGATGCTGGTCGCTTTTATCATTCCGGTCATACTTATCCTTGCTGTCAATATTTATATGTACATAAGTATAAATACAATGATCGAAAGGGTCGATGAGATCTATGTCGTAAATGTAAGCCTTAATGAGCTGTCCGACAACCTTACCGCATTGCAGAATTCCATGAGGGAGTATCTGGAAAGTAAGGGAACAAGCGCACTTAACGATTATTATAAGGCTGAGCAGGATTACAGAAACGGACTGGCCTCACTTGATCTTAAAAACTCAGGAACCGCCGTCTATGCTATGCAGGAAAACATAGTTCATCAGTCGGAAAAATATCTCAGGACAGCCGGGGAGACAATAACCGCAAAACGTGGAAGAAACATTGAAAAATATAAGTCCTCCTACGAAGAAACCGTTGAAATGTATTCCGATCTTCAAACATGCATCTACTCACTTAACAACAACCAGTTCAAGAAGAATACATCCGATTACAGCATTTTGCTGTCATCCCTTAGATACATGGAAATGATAACGATACTTATCCTGTTTTTTATCGGATTTGTAAATGTTATTGTCGTGTTTCTCATGACAAAGAGTATGACACTTCCGCTAATAGACCTGTCACAGGCTGCAAATGAAGTTGCAGAAGGAAACTTTGACGTGAAGGTTCAATTAGCAGAGGGCGGTGATGAGATAAGCGTTGTGTCCAAGGCATTTAAGCAGATGCTTGCAAGTATCCAGAAATATATTGCCGAGATCAAGGACAGCGTCATGCGTGAAAGCATGCTCAAAGAACATGAACTAGTAATGGAAAACCGAATGAAGGAGGTTCAGCTTCGTTCTCTTCAGGCCCAGATCAATCCGCATTTCCTGTTTAATACTTTAAACGCCGGAGAGCAGCTTGCCATGATGGAGGGAGCGGACAAGACTACCGAATTCATTGAGAACATGGCTGATTTTTTCAGATATAATATTAAGAAGATAAATAACGATGCCACTATCGGAGAAGAAGTAGCTCTTGTGGATAAATATGTTTACATTCTGAATGTAAGGTTTACCGGAGAGATACATTATTCCAAAGATGTAGACGAGGATGTTGTCCATGTGCGTGTTCCGAGTATGATCCTGCAGCCGATAGTTGAAAATGCGGTAAATTACGGCATAAGGGATATCGACTGGGAAGGACACATTGACCTTAAGGTTTATAAAGAGAATGGATATGTTCTTCTGTCCATAAAGGATAACGGTATCGGTATGGAAAGAGAGCAGATAGAGAGGATACTCTCCGGAGAAGCCGTGGGTGAGGTATCGGCGGATCATGCGGCATCCAACGGTATCGGTCTTGGAAACGTTATTGAGAGACTCCAGATATTTACCGGCAGAAGTGATGTAATGGAAATCTTCAGTGAAGGTAGGAATAAAGGAACGGAATTTATTATAAAGGTGCCACTGCATGTATAGAATTTTATTGGCTGACGATGAAGGAATTGTTATCAATTCGTTATCGATGATAATAACCAAAAATTTCGAATCACAGTTTGAGATTGAAACAGCAAAGTCCGGGAGAATGGCGATTGAGGTTGCCGACCGTTTCAGACCCGATATCATTTTTATGGATATCCAGATGCCGGGAATAAACGGAATAGAGGCAATGAAAGAAATAAGATCCATACTTCCGTCGGTTATATTTGTTGTTCTGACCGCATATGATAAATTTGACTATGCCAAGGAGGCCATCAGCCTCGGCGTTATCGATTACCTGAACAAGCCCTATAATCAGAAATCTATCGTTAATGTCATTAACAAAGGGATAGAAGAGCTTGATATGAGGCGCGAGAAAAGAAGACAGGATCTTCAGACAAAAGAGCGCCTTGAGACGGTTGTTCCGATCATTGAAAACGGATTCATATCCAGCATAATCTTTGAAGAGCCCTTTGAGGAAGACATAGATAATTACAAGAGCCTTCTCGGTATAGACAGTTCATACGGATATATGGCGGCTGTAATGTTCGGGGATATGCAGCAGGGCAGCCACCTGACAAATGCGGTAGGTTCGGCGGTCAGGGCCCAGACAGTTTATTACACGAAGGTACGGGATATTATAAAGGATACTTTTCCCGATGCGGTTGTAGGCAGCATAAGCTCCAACAAGATACCTCTTTTTGTTCCGAGAAACGATATGTCTATGGAGTACAACGAAAGGGATGATCTTATCGAAAAGTCAAGGGTTGCTGTCAGGGAGATGCGAAATGCCACGGATATACAGTACCGTATCGGAATAGGCGGAATAAAGCGCCTGAAGAGCTGTCACGAATCATACGAAGAAGCCCTTAAAGCCCTGTATTCAACAAAGGGAAGCGTAGCCCACGTTGATGATCTGCCCATTGCGGTATCCTATGAGGAGAGCTACCCTTCGGATATCGAGAACGAAATATTCGAGAAGCTTAGGGACGGAGATGTGGACGGGTGCCTTTTAAGTTCCGGCAGATTTTTTGACTGGATGAGCGGTAAGTATTCCGATGATGTTATGAGCATCAAGTTAAAATCATTGGAGTTCGTTCTTCGCGCGGAAAGCGATATGTACAAAAGCGGAGGACATCTGTACGAATTCGAGAGCCGCAAGAATTATCTGTCTGACATAAACGGCATGTCTTCAATGGAAGAAATAAAAACATGGTTTATCGACAAGATGAAGACCGCAGCTTCCAATATGACCACCGGAACGAGCGACCATACACATTATCTGATAAAGCAGGCACTTGAGTACATTGAGAACAATACGGAAAAGGATATTTCATTAAATGAGATTTCCGAAATGCTCAATATCAGTTCCTATTACTTCAGCAAGCTCTTTAAAGAGGAAACCGGAGAAGGCTTCGTGGAGTATCTTACGAAAAAGAGAGTTGATAAGGCAAAAGAGCTGCTTAAGGACCCTGCAAAGAGTATCAAGGAAGTCGGTAGTGACTGCGGATACTCGGATCCAAACTACTTCTCAAGAATATTTAAGAAAGCAACGGGAATGACACCTACTGAATACAAGGAGAGAGCCGGAAGTGGACTGTAGAAGAACTCTGATTGCAATAGCTGCATTAATTGTATTGGGAATGACGGGATGTGCCTCTGCGACACCCAAAAATGCTCCGCAGCCCGAGCAGAAAGATGACAGTATCCAGATAGGACTGTCCATAGATTCTCTCCTTATAGAGAGATGGTCGAGAGAACGTGATCTGTTTGTGTCAAAAGCACAGGAACTCGGCGCCGAGGTAAATGTCCAGAATGCCAACGGAGAAGTCGAAGAGCAGATAAAACAGATACAGTATTTTATCGATAAGAAAATGGATGTCATCGTTGTGATAGCCATAGACGATATTGCTCTTAAGGATACTGTTGCGGCGGCCAAAAAGGAAGGGATAAAGGTTATAGCCTATGACCGGCCCATCAGAAATGCAAATGTGGATCTGTACCTTTCGGTTGATAATGAAAAGGTAGGAGAGCTGATGGCGGAATACATAAGGAAATATATAGGTAACGACGGAACGATCATCCAGGTGAAAGGATCGCCTACCGATTACAATGTACAGATGGTACAGGACGGATTTGAAAGGATACTTTCCACCACAAAAATAAAGATAGATTATGCGGAGTATTCCAACGGATGGGTTGCGGAAAACGGATTTACCGTGACCGATGAGTACCTTAAGACAGGAAAGGTACCGGATGCCATAATGTGCGGAAATGATAATCTGGCGGCTCATGCCATAAGGGCTCTTATAGAAAAAAGACTGGGCGGAAAAGTATGTGTGGTCGGACAGGATGCTGATCTTGAAGCATGTCAGAGGATAGTGGAAGGAACGCAATATATGACTGTGTACAAGCCGGTGGAAAAGCTTGCCATAAGAGCAGCTGAAAGAGCGGTTGACATGGCAGGAGGTGTTCCGCTCGGACTCAAGGATACTTTTAACGACGGAACCTATGACGTTCCCTATGAAAGACTTGAGCCTATAGCCGTAACAAAGGCCAATATGGATGAAGTGATAACCGGGAAGTATCACCAGAAAAACGAGATTTACCTTAATGTTCAGTGACTTTCAATATCATATAAAAGAATGACTAGCACAATTTTGCGGATACTGTAACAAAATTGTGCTAGTTTTGTTTTTTTACGAAAAAGGTTGATAAAAAAATGAAGAAATCAACAAGTCTTTCTAGATTGCATCGTGATATTGTGTTAACTGTCGGGTGACATAGTGTCATCCGGAGAAAATTTAAGGGAGGACAAAAAATGTCTAGAAAAGTATTATCAGTATTACTTGCAACAGCAATGACAGCTTCTCTTCTTGTTGGATGTGGCG
>DGUG01000228.1 GCA_002394535.1 Lachnospiraceae bacterium UBA4316 | reverse complement strand
CTTCTGTCTGTGAAGTCTCATCTTCACCCGAAGGCAGAACAAAAGTGATGTTGCATCCGCTAAGGCAGAATGTCGACACCATCGTAAAGATCAATATGACTCCTATGATTTTCCGTTTAACGGGTTCGGTATACATTTAGACTCTTCCTGTATCTGAATTGTTGCATAAAAATACCCGGCAGTTACCTGCCGGGTACATAATACCATAAATCAATACTTTGCAGTAGATACTTTTACACCGGGTCCCATCGTTGTTGACAGGCTGATGCTTCTTAAATACTGACCTTTGAGGGCTGAAGGCTTAGCCTTAACGATAGCTTCCATAAGAGCATCGAAGTTCTCAGTAAGCTTCTCTTCAGAAAAACTTGCCTTTCCAACAGGGCAGTGAATGATGTTTGTCTTGTCAAGTCTGTACTCAATCTTACCTGCCTTGATATCGGCGATAGCCTTGGCAACATCCATTGTAACGGTACCTGCCTTCGGGTTGGGCATAAGTCCCTTAGGACCGAGCACCTTACCGAGACGACCTACAACACCCATCATATCAGGTGTAGCAACAACTACGTCAAAATCAAGCCATCCTTCGTTCTGGATCTTGGGAATGAGCTCATCTCCTCCAACGTGATCAGCGCCTGCTGCCTCTGCCTCAGCGATCTTGTCTCCCTTAGCAAATACAAGCACTCTTACTGTCTTACCTGTTCCGTTGGGAAGCACAACCGCTCCTCTTATCTGCTGCTCGGCATGTCTTCCGTCACATCCTGTACGGATATGTACTTCAACTGTCTCATCGAACTTTGCGGTAGCAGTCTTCTTAACTAATGCAATTGCCTCAGCGGGCTCATAGGAAGCAGCACGATCCACAAGTTTTGCTGCTTCAACATATTTCTTTCCGTGTTTCATATAGCCCCCTCCTATTCTTCAACCGTAACGCCCATACTTCTGGCGGTACCTGCGATCATACTCATAGCAGCTTCAATGGATGCGGCATTAAGATCCGGCATCTTCATCTCTGCTATCTCACGGCACTTCTCTTTTGAAAGTGTTGCAACCTTTGTCTTGTTGGGTACGCCCGAACCTGACTTGATGTTGCATGCCTTCTTGATAAGAACCGCTGCAGGGGGTGTCTTCGTGATAAACGAAAAACTTCTGTCTGCATAAACAGTAATAACAACAGGGATAAGAACATCACCCTTATCTGCTGTTCTTGCGTTAAACTGCTTTGTGAACTCCACAATGTTCACACCATGTTGACCGAGAGCTGGTCCGACAGGGGGTGCCGGTGTAGCTTTGCCGGCAGGAATCTGAAGTTTGATGTAACCTTCTACTTTCTTAGCCATAATAGCCTCCTAAAATATAAATGTGGTAGTGGCGGGAACGATTTCCCTCCCACAGTTCATATATAAAGGGTTTCCCCATGAACTCATCAGTAATTTGCCTTGTTTATCTCATCAAAGCTGATCTCTACAGGTGTCTCACGACCGAACAGTTCAACCATGATGGTTGCGGTCTGCTTACCCATATCCATACGCTGTACAACGCCCACCGTATCTTTCCATACGCCCGCAATAACGTTGACCGTATCGCCTTCGGTAAAGTTGATGAATACATTTTCCGTCTTGATTCCGAGGGGCTTCATCTCACCATCGGACAGAGGAACGGGCTTGCTTCCGGGTCCCACGAATCCGGTAACACCTCTTGTATTTCTGACAACATACCATGTAACATCGTTCATTACCATATTGATAAGAACGTAACCCGGAAACATTTTCTTGGCGCTCGTCTTGCGAACACCGTTCTTGACTTCGGTAACATCCTGCATAGGAACGCGCACCTCAAGTATCTCATCCTCAAGATGTCTGTTCTCGATAGTCTTCTCGATGTTTGCTTTTACCTTATTCTCGTATCCGGAATATGTATGAACAACGTACCAATTAGCCTTAGGACCGCTTTCCTTAGCTTCGTCTTCGGCAAACTCTTCTGTAACTTCTTCCTTTATCTCTTCGGAAAGTTCCATGTTATTTGTGTCTGACATGTTATCCCTCCTTACAGACTAACCAGGAAATTGATCCCCGCCTGGAGAAGAAAATCAATTACCGCAATCAAAAGTCCAAGAATAACCGACACCACAACAACAGCTATTGTCTGCTTTGTAACGTCTTCTCTGGATGTCCAGTTGATCTTATGGAATTCTGCCTTAAGGCCTTTGAACCAGCCTTTACTCTTCTTGGCAACAGTCTCCGCCTGAGTATTTGTCTCTGCCATTACTTCGTCTCCTTATGTAATGTATGCTTCTTGCAGAAT
The DNA here is from genome assembly GCA_002394535.1 of Lachnospiraceae bacterium UBA4316. Taxonomy (GTDB): domain Bacteria; phylum Bacillota; class Clostridia; order Lachnospirales; family Lachnospiraceae; genus UBA2868. Next base: position 4,007 of record DGUG01000228.1, on the reverse strand, counting down.
CTGCAGTACTTCTTTGTTTCCATACGATCGGGATGTGTCTTCTTGTCCTTCTTGGTATCGTAGTTTCTGTTCTTGCACTCTGTGCAGGCAAGTGTAATTCTGGTACGCATATTTTCACCTCTCTACTTGTTTACAAAAGCGAGTCATTTACAGCACAAAAAAAAGACCTAATTTCGTCTCGCCGGATAAATATAACACAGCAAATCAACGCCGTCAATCGGTTTTTTACAATGTTTTTTCAAAAAAATCCCTCAGCTGATCTCATTCGCAGATAATGATGTTTGAAATGAAATGTAACACAATATCTTGCTGTCTTTTCAATTTTATTGTAAAATTGCCCAATTTCATTAAATAATTATTGTTATTTTTTTGGCGTTTTTTTGGTGTTTTTTCGCGTAAAACCGCTTGATTTCCTATGGTTTCGGTAGTACTATATAGACATAAAAGTAGCATTTTATGCCCAGACGTCTGTTTGATTCCTTACAAACAGAACTCGGAACTGATTCCGTGGAAGTCTTACCATTCAAGGAGGAAAGGAGGGGCAGCAATGGCAGATAATACAGCTATTTCTACAGTATATAATCATTTCCTGACCACGTACGCGCCAAAGGGTACCAATACCAAGTATGATACCCATAAGAAGAGCGAGCTTCGCGGTCTTTATAATTCCATTGTTAAAATGAATAAAGAAGCGCCCCTGTTCCTGCTCGATACTTCTCCGGCAACTCAGGAATTTGCGGTTGGGCTCAAGGAAAATGCGCGATCACTTAAGAATGTTATTTCATCTCTTTCAATGGATGATTCCGATAATATGCTTGATCAGAAAGCTGTTGCATCAAGTGATGAAAGCATAGTTGATGCATCGTTTATCGGAGGCGCGGATGTTGACCCCGAATCCATTCCTTCGCTTGATATATCTGTTCACCAGCTTGCAGGTGAGCAGGAAAACCGTGGTAAGTTCCTTGATCCGGACTCGATGGGGCTTGATCCGGGAACATATTCATTTGATATCCATTCAAGGGATATGGATTACGAATTCCAGTTCAACATCAGTGAGGGAGATACAAACAAGCTTGTCGAGGAGAAGCTTGCCAGACTTATAACACGTTCCAATATCGGCGTAAACGCAACTGTTCTTACGGATGATGAAGGAAGAGTTGCCCTTTCCATCAAGTCCGATGAAACCGGCGTCAGGGGTAAGGGAGATACTAATTTTGATATTTCCGATAACAACACCCACAAAACAGCAGGTACCGTCGAGTACTTCGGAATCGGTGATGTTACAACGTATCCTCAGAATTCACAGTTTACATTGAATGGCGAAGAGAGAACCACCTTCTCCAATCACTTCTCGATCGAGAGAATGTATGATATCAATCTGAAGGGCATCAGCGAGGAAGGGACTTCGGTTAACGTAGGTCTCAAGACAGACGTTGAATCCGTTACCGAGAACATTAACAACCTTGTGAACGGTTATAACAGTTTTATTAACAGTATTAATTCATACTCGGAGTCACAGCCATATTCGAAGAAGCTGATCGGAGAAATGAACAAAGTTGCGAGACTTTATTCTTCGGAGCTCGAATCCATCGGATTAAGTTTCATGGGCGACGGAACCATATCGGTAGATAATAATCTCCTGACCCAGACAGCCCGTGAAGATGATGCGATGGAACAGTTTCTTCCTATTAAGAAGTTTACCGAAAATGTTTTGTCCCGAGCCAACAAGGTTGCTCTTGATCCGATGGAATATACACAGAAGACCGTAGTTGCCTACAAGAATCCGGGACATGGATATGCAACACCGTATGTAACAAGTAACTACAGCGGAATGATGTTCTCAAGTTATTGTTAAAAAAAGTCCTGCGGAAAATCCGCAGGGCTTTTTCTCTTTATGCTATCCTTGATGCTGCCTCTTTGAACACTTTTAGGAAAGGGATTATATCACTCTCAAGTTCATTCGCGATAGCCGGATAGTCCTTCTTGGAAAATCCATCACTTAACTCTCCGACGGTTTTCTCAAGCTCATCATCATTAATTAGTGTTTCCGGATCATTTACTAAGTCTCTTGTAACATTGTACGTCTCTATCATGAAATTAAATCCGTCAATAATCTGAAGAAGGAAATCAACCGTATCCTCCTTCATTTCTCCTTTGATCTCGGAAATAACTTCCTCCATCGCAGGAATCAGTTTCTCAAGATATTCTTCAGCAGTCCTGAGTGCTTCAAGTTTCTGTTCTCTGATTGCATCCATTTGTGTACCCCCATGCTTCCGTGCAAAAATACGATAAATAGTCACTGTATCGGTAAACATCCTTGTTTACATAAACTACCGGATATTATTATATCACATCAAACAGATAAATGCTACAATTTCTCTAAACCCCACGTTCTCCACACCCATTCTGTTATAATATCCTCTGTATCTTCTATATAAAGAACTCCGTCGGAAAACTTCCACGTTGCCACATTCATTCCGATATCTGATGCCATCCACATAGGCCTTACGTTATTATCCGTAATTTCATATATAAATATATGCTGTGACCATTTGATCTCATCGTGCTTGACCCATGTCGGTCTCCTCTTACCGTATCTGCCTCTCTTCCAGCACAGAACAAGCAGCTCATTTTCCCCATCATGGTCAATATCGGCAAGGATACAGTCCTGCGCTTTTACACTGTACGGAAGGCGCCAGATCAATTTATCATTCGAGTACACCCTTATCCTTCTTGAATTCTGTTTGATAATAATCCCTCTGTCAGCATATTTCAGCGTCCTGTTCACAGGTTTGGAGTAATCCGGAAGAAAGATGTACGGTCCGAAGATTTTCGCCATCATCCGGTTTAAAAACACAGCAGCGGGAACCGCTGCTGTGATGATCAGTATTATGCATATGATTATAAATGGCTTTTTATTCCTCATCTTCATAATATGATTCATTATTCCAAAAATATCTGTAGCTCTTAACCCATTCGGGATGATCATACGCCTGGCCGTAGCTTCCGAAGTCTTCATAGTCATCAACAGAGATGCCCATTCTCTTTCTCCACTCGGTGTCCGTAAGTCTGTCTGAAATTGGCTGCGTGAACTGATAAAAGCTGTAAACGGCTCCCTCGGCAATCCTTAATTTCCCTTCAACAGGAACTACAACATAAATACTGGCAGGATCTCCGGTTGCCATTTCAAGCACCGTACCGTTGGGATCGGTAGCAACATCCACAACAAGTGCCGCCGGATAATTATCCGAATTCGGATATTCTTCCCCGGTCTGGGCTTTCATTGCATCCAGCCAGAAGTGTTCTATTTCACCGCCGTAAATCTCTATAAGTTCATACTCCTCATCAGTAAGTTTTTCATTACCGAGTTCTTTAACCGAAATGGTCTTGAGCTTTCCGGCAAGCTCCGCAAGTTTATTAAGATTATCTTCGTCATCCGCTGACAGATATCCCAGTTCCTTAAGCCCTTTTGCAGTATTATTTGATAATGCTTCAAATCGTGAGAACACAATAGGTTCGGGCTCCACATAACCTCTGAAATCCTTTTCGTCATCCCAGCCGCCGCCCATCTCGGCCATAACCTGTTTGGAGTATAAAACGGTATCGTGCTTAAGCTCCGTGTAGCTTCCCGCAAATGTTTCAAGGTTCTTCTTCGTCCACTCGTCATTTATCATAAACGTAGGATAGCCTGCTCCCTTTGGTTCAAGAAGAGGACGCAGAGTATTGAGCCACCCGGCGTACAGGCTTGCATTCCATATAGTGCCGTCATTATTCATAAACTCTTTTTTCAGGTTATTAAGGTTTTTGTCGTAATTTGCGTAATCCGTCGAGCCCTCTTCCTTTAATATCGAATACGCCATATCCGATCCGAGAGCTGCGGGAACATCGAGAAAATCAGGAAGCATACGTTTGTCCGTATCATCAAAATTGCCCACTCTCCTGTACACAAGTTCCTGCATTATAGTCGCATCTATCGTAAAGCGCTGACCCATAAACCTGTATCCCGG
>DGUG01000235.1 GCA_002394535.1 Lachnospiraceae bacterium UBA4316 | reverse complement strand
CAAATACGTTGTCCCCCGAAAAGGCGTATACATATTTGCCGGAAGTTGCAAGAACAAAACCTGCCGTAAGTATGGTCAATATTGAATTTTTAGCGATCTTACCGTATATCGGTTTCATCTCAATTGACACACTTTCCTATTTTGATTATGATACTACGTAAAGCAAAGTAGGTACTACCATTGCAAGTACCAGAATAATGATGATTACCGCCGATACTGCCTGCTTTGTTTTTTTGTTACGAAAATTCATCATGACTTTGTCCTCGTTTGTTCTATCGTAAACGAAATAAGCATTTTCGCTATTGAAGAACCTAACATAAATAATAGGTAATTATATATGATATCTCCGCTGTTTACAACCATTGTAATAGTTGCCGGGTTCATCTTTGTATTTATGAAGATCACTTCCGAAAAACCCGGCGACGGCATCAGAAGTTTCCGCGAAAAAGAGCGCCGTGCCGACAGTACGCTTAAAAAGCCTCTTGATGATCTCCCGTTCATTGAGGTGCCCCTTGACAGTATACCCTCACCTGAGCCGGCAATTAACGAAAAATGCGCCGCAATCCTCGCTGAACTGAACGCTCTTGCAGGTAAGAAGATCGTCAATTTGACCGGTATATCAAACACGGACCTGAAACTTACATACGGAGCTCCAAACCTCCCGATACTGACAGAGTACGATCAGAATTTTACCTCTCTTTGTATGAACCTCCATGAGCTCGGTTGCGAATACAAACTTGCCGGACATGAAGATGAAGCGATCGCTACATTCAATGTTGCGGTAAACGTAGGAACAGATATCTCAGGAACCTATACAACTCTTGCAGAAATGTATGCCGAAAGAGGTCTGTATGTTGAGATCCAGCGCCTTATCAACTGCGCCGATAATATCCGTTCATTGACACGTACTTCTACAATCAAAAAACTTCAGAACATACTTGACTCACATACATCTGCTGTTATCAAGCTTTCCGGTGATCCGGATTCTTCTTCGGAGTCCGATCCCGACAGTATTTTACCAGCGGACATTCTTGACATTTTGGAGACTGTGCCTTACAAATCGTCCGACCAAACGTGATAAACCAGATATTAATAAGTATCCAGTACTCCCTGGGTATGACCTTCATAAGGTCATACTCTATTTTTTCGGGATCCTCTTCCCTGGTCAGCTTCAGTCTTCCCGATATACGCTTAACATGCGTATCTACAACTATACTGTCTATCCCGTATATATTCCCCCTAATTACGTTTGCGGTTTTTCTTCCGACTCCCGGAAGCCTTGTAAGGTCCTCTATATCGCTCGGAACCTCTCCGTCATAGTCAGAGAGTATCATCCTCGCGCTTCCGATAATGTTCTTGGCCTTATTATGGTAAAATCCCGCCTGCTTAATATCCTGCTCAAGTTCTGCAAGATCTGCATTCGCGAAATCTTCTATCGTCCTGTACTTTGCAAACAGATCCTTTGTAATGATATTAACTCTGGCATCAGTACACTGTGCACTGAGAATTGTAGCCACAAGAAGCTCCCATGCATCCGAATGCGTAAGGTAGCATCTGACCTCTTCGGAGTACATATTTTTGAATATATCGATAATCTCTAACGTTCGTCTGGTCGCCATAGGATCTCTTATTTCTTCCTGCGATTATGTAAAAACTCCGCAAGCCTTGCCCCGGGATAATTCTTCAGATATACGTTCCTGATATAGCTCTCTGTAACTTCCGGTCCGTTCGATGCAAGCATCTTGAGCAGCCTTTCAAGATCCTCTCTTGTATGCTCTTCCATAAGAAGTGTGTAATCGCCCTTCTGATAATACTTAAGCGGCATATCGCATGTATAGTGACCCTTGTTATAGATGGCGGAAGCGGCAACCCTGTCCACATACATCTCAACCAGATATCTCTTGGGCATCCTGACCGGAATGATTGCGTGTTCCTCTCCTTCCCGGCTAGCCTTGTAGTCCGTCCAGTACTCATAATGGTGCTTGTTTCTTCCCTTATGATGGATCCACGCCTCCGAATACCCTTTCTTCTCCCGTTCGGCATTGTTGGGACTTCTGTATCCCTGATAGTATTTAGCTCCGGTCAGGAACTCAGAGGGACTGTACTTGCTAAGATCATGCGTTAAGCCCTGAAAATACAGTCCTACCCTGAAACACCCCTGTCTTACCATCCTTCTGTGTTCTCCGACGGTCTTAAAATGTTTCAGTATCTTAAGCATCTACTGCCTCCGTTTCATTGTCTATTAAAGATAACTGGCCGTAATACTCCTTCTGTACCCGGTCAAATTCCCGGTTATATAACTCATTCTTGCCCTGCCGTATTGAGGCAGTATACGAATGTGCATGGTTGTCAACTTCGGAACTGACTCTTGCGATAGTTGCTATTCCTATATTGGAACAGGTTTTGGCTATCCTCTCAATATTTGTAAGAATCTCCGAGAATATAACACCGCCCCTTACTGTACACTGACCCTCACGAAGTCTGATCAGATGATTGTCATGAAGTGTCGTTACAATATCCTGAAGCACACTTACGCAAGGTTCTATATGATAAGCTGCATTTATGTCCCTTTTCTCAAATGCCTTGTCGGAATAATCCAATATCTCATCTATAAGCTTTTCGGTAAGACCGATCTCATTCATTGCCGTTTGAGACAGTGATACGTTTTCTTCCTTGAGTGTCGTTGCTGCATCCGCCATCTTGTCGGCATAATCTCCTAAATGTTCGAATTCGGATACAAGTTTATGATACTGTTTCAGTATTCTGATATGCAGATCTTCGCTGACATAAGGCGCCAGCTGTATCAGGTATTTGTCTACACAGTCTGTCAGATAATCTATATTCTCTTCCTCTTCATGAATGGTTTCGATCACAGTTCCGTCATATTCTGCTATGGCCGAGTATGCTCTTGCGATATTTTCTTTCGCAATTTTGAACATTACGTTCAGAACATCATAACAACCTCCGAACGCGATAGCGGGCGTTCTGAAGAACACCGGGTTGAGAGCCGTAACCTTGTCTGCATATTTACCGCGGGCTTTCTCGTCATCTTTTATAATAGTAACTGTCGCCTTCTTGAGAGCCCAGCCGAACGGAAGCATCACCACTGCACTTGCAAGGTTAAAAATAGTATTGGTGTTCGCTATATCGCCCGAGCGCATTGTCTTGTGCCACAGTCCATCTATCATTCCTGTCTGCTTAAGAGCAGTCACCGCTACAATAACAAGTATTGTCTTGGCCAGATTATACAGTATGTTCATCATTCCGACTCTTTTTGAATCCGCATTGGCTCCGATGGAACAGACTATTCCGGTGGTAACGCAGTCACCAAGATAAATACCTGTTATAACAACGTATACAACATTAAACGGAATCGTTCCTGCCTGTGAAAACGCCTGCAGCATACCGACCGTAGCGGACGAGCTCTGCAGAACAAACGCAATCGCCGCACCGGTTATATAGCCGATAACAGGATTTTTACCCATGTTTTCAAACAGAACATCTATTATCCCGCTTTCCGAAAAAGCGCTCACAGCGCTTGTCATATTCATCAGTCCGGTGAAGAGAATACCAAAACCTATGGCAATATTCCCCACGTTATCCGCTCTTTTAAATTTAAAGCCCATCAACAGAACTATTCCGATTATCAAGGCTATCGGCGCAAGAGTTGACGGTTGGAAAAACTTGAGAAAAGAGCCGTTTTCAGCGTTTAGATCCATGAGTCTGATTATCTGACCGGTTATGGTAGTTCCTACATTTGCACCAACGATTATACCGAATGACTGGTCGAATGAAATGATCCCTGCAGCCACAAGACCCGAAGTAATAACGATAGTAGCTGTTGAAGACTGGATTATAGCCGTCATTATCATTCCTACAAAGAATGCTTTGACCGCATTGTCCGTTAGTTTTCCTATAACGATCTTCAGTGTTCCGGATGAACTCTCCTTCAGATTATTACCCATAAGCCTCATTCCGTACAGGAACAGGGCCAATCCTCCAAACAATGAAATCGCACTGAAAATATCCATTTTTTATTCCTCTTTTACCTTTTAAGCCATTTTCAGTATAGCAAAAATCCCACTAAATAGCAGGGGATTTTGCCATTTTGGACATTTTCGACCTTTTCAACAATTTTTAACTTTGAAGCAGCACTTCCTTTGTCAAAATTAATATGATAGAATTCGGTTTATGAAAATAAAAACCGTGGAAAAATCATACAATGAAGTGCGTTCTGTTACCCCACCCGAACACATAAGACCTAAAAAACCAAACCCCGCTCTTCGGACACTTATGAAAGCCTTATCCTCTTTTGATCTTAAGGCGGTTGATTTTTCGTATACTACCGAAAACATGGAAAGAGCCGGAAACGGACCGTGGCTTATCCTTATGAATCATTCCAGTTTTCTTGATCTTGAGATTGCATCCCGGATGATACCCATGCCCTACAATATTGTGTGTACCTCTGACGGTCTTGTGGGAAAAGAAAGCATTATGCGTCATCTCGGATGCATACCTACACAGAAATTCGTAACTGACGTTTCTCTTATTTCGGATCTGAAATATGCGGTAAATACAAATAAAACAAGCGTCCTTATGTATCCCGAGGCAAGCTATTCCTTTGATGGTACCGCAACAAGGCTTCCGAGAAAACTCGGGGTACTGTTTAAAGCTCTTAAAGTTCCCGTAGTCATGATCACCACATACGGATCATTTGCAAGAGACCCTCTGTATAACAATCTTCAAAAGAGAAAGATCAAAGTATCGGCCAAAATGGAGTGTCTCCTGACTCCCGAAGAGATCAAAAACACTTCTGTTCCGGACATTGACGACATACTTGATAGGGCATTCTCATTTGATTATTTTAAGTGGCAGTTAGAAAATCATGTTAGCATTACGGAAAACTTCCGGGCCGACGGACTGAACCGCATATTGTACAAATGTCCTCACTGCCATGCGGAAGGTAATACCGAAGGTATCGGAACCACATTCGTATGCCATAACTGCGGGGCTCTTTACGATATGGACGAATTCGGAAGACTCTTCTCAAGAGCGGACAATACCATCTTCTCACATATACCCGACTGGTATTTGTGGGAAAGGGAGGAGGTTAAAAAAGAGATTGAAGAGGGGACTTACAGCCTTGATACCGATGTGAAGATCGGAATGATAGTTGACTACAAGGCTCTTTATATGGTTGGGGATGGTCACCTTCATCATGGTATAAACGGATTCGTTCTCGACGGATGTGACGGAGCCCTTCACTATGAACAGGGACCGAGAAAGTGTTACAGCTGCTACAGTGATTACTTCTGGTATGAGATCGGCGACGTTATATGTATAGGAGACAAAGACGTACTGTATTACTGCTTTCCTGAAAAGAAAGATGTCGTGGCAAAAACACGGCTTGCAACGGAGGAACTGTTTAAGCTCTCTTCCTAGAATAAACTATCTGTCCGAAAAACAATATGATTCCGATTATGCTTACTGCGATACCGGCTCCCGTCCCTTTGGGAATATATTTCATTTCTATGATATGCCTTCCTTCGGGAACCTGAAAGCTCATAAGCTGTTCAATTACCGGTGCGGACTTAATCCTTTTTCCGTCACAAGTAATGCGCCATGAATCCTCATACGGTATCGACATTACGATGGTCTCTTCCTTCGCGGAATCTGTGGAAAACATAAGATCCGAGCTTGTGATCTCATTTACGGCTCCTATGGATTCATTAAGCTTTCCCGCTGCGTCTGCCCACTCCCGCAAAGCATCCGTATCCTCATAGTAGAAGCAGCTTTCGGTAATCTCCAGTTCATCTTCAAGGATCTGCATTTTGATCTCAACCTTATCTTGCGGCTCAAAGATTCCGGCACAAAGTGTATTCCAGTGATTGACCGTAAAATACACATCCCTTGATTCTCCGTTTACAAACACTTCACCGTTTTGTCTTCCGGGTGCATAAAAATAAAAGTACAATGGCATTTTTTGGGTTACGGTAATATCATAAATAATATAGCCTTCTTCATCCGTCCTCACATAACGTCCCTCTTCCTCTTTCGCACCTGACAGCGACACCTCCGGATCCACCTTGATAAATACAGGTCTGTCATTCCATAATGAAGCAAGTCTGTTTTGTTTTTCAAATGTATTCCCTTCGTTTATATCGTAATCCGAAAGTCCCTCCGGAGCTGTAAACGCCATCGGAAGAGCATTCCCGTTTTTGTATGCGTAATATTTCCCATCATACTGCATGCTCTCATAAGGTTTATCAACGGA
>DGUG01000099.1 GCA_002394535.1 Lachnospiraceae bacterium UBA4316 | reverse complement strand
CGGTAATTACATATCGAATGTTTTTACTCTGCTGGGAACAACACTTACTTCAGTGATTTTCTGCGGTTATCTGTTTGCCATGATCGGAATCTGGCACATAATACGTGAAAGGAAGGCTCTCGCGTATTTGTACGTTGTCCCGGCTCTGATCATTTCCGCCCTTGTCCTGTTTGTCAATCCGTTTACAGGAATCATATTCCGGATTGACGGTAACGGGGTGTACCACAGGGGACCGCTTTTCTACGTTCTGTATGCCATAGCTTATACATATGCTGTTGTGGCTTACGTCAAAGTAATCAAATACAGAAATCTCTTCAATCTCCGTAAAATGTTCAGTGTACTTATGGTGTATGGAATGATGGTTTTTGCCAGTGTTGTGCAGGCGCTTAACCCTGATCATTATGTACAGATGTTTTTTACGGCGGCCTCTTTTTTACTGATGGTTTTCGGGATACAGTCACCCGAAGAGCGGATGCACGGTACTACGGGGCTGTATTCAATGAATGCATTTGTTCAGGATATACATAAGTACTATGCACTCAATACACCCATCGGCGTTACAATGTCGGTGATGACAAACTACAACACACTGATTGAGATGTTCGGTTTTTTCTCCGTTCAGACCATAATTGTGGATACTGCAAAGAAACTTGAAAAATGGGCAAGGGAGGCACGGATAGATGCCGACCTGTACTATTTGGGAGGCGGAAGATTTGCAGTGATCTGTGATGAAAGATATGAAGCGCGGCATCTTACCATAGCACAGGAGATCAATTCCGTACTTGCTTCCGAAGTCGAGATTGGGGAAATGTCCGTAAAGGTCATGAACAATGTCTGTTTCATAGCCTGTCCGAAGGATATTGACAATCCCGAATTCCTCCTTGCATTTGACGGGGGCCTTGAAGCGGAAGTGTACAGCGGTGAACTCAGATACGCGGAAAAGCTGTTTGATAAAAAGCGTTTTGAACTTCGCCATGATATTATGAAGATCATTAACAAGGCATTTGAAGAGCATCTTTTCACACTTCATTACCAGCCGGTGTACTCCGTGCGTGAAAACAGGTTTGTAAGAGCCGAAGCTTTTCTGAGACTAAATGATCAGAATTTCGGACAGATCAGACCGGACCTTCTGATAAGTGAAGCGGAAAAAACGAATTCCATTCATGCAATCACCGCATTTGTTATTGAAGAAGTGTGCAGGTTTTTATCGATGTCCGAATTCCTGCTTCTCGGATTTGAGTATGTGGAGATTAATCTGTCGCCTGTTCAGTGTATGTGGAGTGAGCTCCTGACGGTCCTCTTATCAACGATACGGAATTACAATGTTCAACCCAAAAGCATCTGTTTTAATATTACCGATGTGGACAGCCAGGACTCCTTCGAAAAAATGAAGAATAATATAGATGCTCTCGCCCAGGTGGGATTTGTGATCTTTATGGATGACTTCGGGGCAGGTATATTTGAGGTACAAAGGATTGCCAGGATGCCCCTTACAGGGATCAAATTTGACAGATCCTTTGTCAAAGAGGGACTTAAAGAAGGGAACTCCGTTGTATTTGAAGGCAGTCTCAAAATGATAGAAGATCTCGGGCTGGAAACTGTTGCTGTGGGCGTTGAAAATGAAGAAATGGAAAAACGTCTTACGGATCTTAACTGCGAGTATCTTCAGGGATATCAGTATTGCAGACCGCTTGAGAAAAAGGAACTGATAAGATTCATTCTGATGAGGTAGATATTCTATGGGTTCTGATATAGCCGCATATGATTATTGTGCTTTTATATTGCTGTGTATTATCGTGGTCTATTATTTCAGGACAAGTGTGCATGGCACCAACAGAGTCCGGATAATGGCGATGATAGTTGTACTTACTATGGCTGCGTCTGTATTTGATGCCACAAGGGTAAGGTTTGCTTCTATCAGGGAAGTGTCGGATATCAGGTTTTTTGCGGTAAATTTCGGTTATCTGCTTCTCATATCTTCGATACCGTTTATGTATCTTCTGTATATTGTTGCCACTACGGACACATGGCATAAGCTGACAAAATTTAAAATAGAGATAGTATTGTGTACTATTCCCATGGCAGTTAATGTGGCAATTCTGGCGCTGAACTGGACTTATCCCATAGCCTTTGAGATAGGCCCCGACAGAACGCTTACAAGACACTGGGGCTATTATATGATTTTCTTTATATTTATGCTTTACGGTCTCATTGCACTGGCATTTCTGAAAAAAAACGTGTACAACGTCGACCGCAAAAGATATTACGTGCTGTTGGCACCGATTATCATGGTCACGGTGGGACTTGTGATAGGTGTTTTGGCCAGAGGACATCACGTTGTTTGCTTTTCTGTCGCTGTATGTGTCCTGGCGCTTGTTCTGATAAACCGGAGAGTTGAGGACTCCATTGATATTGTGACCGGAATGCATACCTACAAGGTTTTTGCGGAGGATATGTATACAAATTTCAGTACCGGTAAGCAAATGGAGATCATACTGATAAACATTACTAATTTCAAGTATGCCATGCGTATGGTCGGCTATGATTCTATGCTGGGGATGATGGCTCCTGTTTCTGCGGAGATACTCCGGATAATGAGAAAATATCACGCACAGTTCATGTGTTATTACAACGGTGACGGTAAATTTGCGGTTGAACTCTCAAGAAAAAATTTCACTTACGCCCATGAGATCGCCGAGGAAATATCGAATTCAATCAGACAGAATATCAGGATGGAGATATCCGATTTTGAACTGGAGATTAATACTTGTCTTGTAAGATGCCCGGATGATATTTCCGATGTAAGTGCCCTGTTTATGCTTATATCGGATCTGGATCTTGCAGAGGCTACAGGCAGGGTCCTTTCGGCTGAAAGCATAACCGGAACCAAAGAGTTTACCATGAAGAAGGAGATGTCTACCATAATAGACAGGGCATTGGCAAATCATTATTTTTCGGTTTTTTACCAGCCTATATATGATACGAAAACCGGAAAGTTTTCTTCTGCCGAAGCGCTTCTTCGCCTGCGTGATCCAAAGTATGGATATATCTCTCCGCAGCTGTTCATCCCCCTTGCCGAAAAAAGCGGGGCGATTCACGCAATAGGAAGTTTTGTTCTTGAAGAGGTTGTAAAGTTTATAGCCTCTGATGATTTTAAACAGTTAGGAGTTGATTATATAGAGATCAATCTCTCTGTAATGCAGTGTTTGCGCAGCAATCTGGCCGACGAGATAATAGATCTTACCAGAAAGTACAAAGTGCCTCCTTCAAAGATCAATCTTGAGATTACCGAAACCGCAAGCGGATACTCGCAGTCAAAGCTAAATACAAATATTTCAAAGCTTACGGAAAACGGATTTACCGTTTCTCTGGATGATTTCGGCACGGGTTATTCAAACCTTATGAGAATAGCACAGCTGCCTTTGAATATTGTAAAACTGGACAGGGCTTTTGTTTTGATGGAAGAGAGCGGCGGAAATCACATTATTATCAAAAACCTGATAAGAATGCTCAAGGATATGAACCTAAGAGTCCTTGTGGAAGGAATAGAAACCGAGGAAATGGTGGAATCATTCACGCAGATGGGTGTTGATGAAATCCAGGGATTCTATTATTCAAGACCGCTTACAAAATCCGCATATCTGAGGTTTTTGAAAGAGAATGGGGCATAAATCATTAAATGTTTGAAATTTGCGCAATTTCTGCTATTATTATAGTGTAAAAAGGAGGAGATAAAATGCTTGCGACATTAATTCCTTTATTTGATGAAAATACAGCTGTGCGTGCGTATTCACTGTTCGCACAGAAAGAGAACTATCTGCTTAATCCGAGTATGCTCGGAACAGGTTCCCTTGACGGAGCCGGGGCTATATTGGGACTTGAGGTTGTGGAGAGTCTTGGCGCCGGAACGCTTGCCGATAATCAGGAAGTGTTTGTGGAGCTTTCCAAGATATCCATGTTTTCGCCTATCGAAGATATGTGCTCTATGCCCCATGACAAGGTTGTTCTGCTCTTTGATCACAGTGTACCGGCCGAAGCGATGTACATTAAGAGACTTCAGCAGCTCAAGTTTATGGGATATAAACTCTGTATCAGAAAGCTTGCCATCGAGCAGTTCGAAGAGTATGCTCCGGTATTAAAACTTCTCGATTATATCATGCTTGATTACAAAAAGCTTAATATGACGGCGGCCAAGAATTTCTTTACCAAGGTTTATCCCGGAATAGAGCTTATTGCCGTAAATGTTGATTCGCTTGAAGACTTCGAGGAACTCTCTAAGGGACAGGCTTATTCACTTTATGAAGGTGATTTTTACAGACTTCCCGTTACAAAGGGCAGAACGAAAGTCGCACCCCTTAAAGTCAACTATATTGAACTTTTAAAGATGGTCAACAATCCCGACTTTGAGCTTACAAAGGCAGCGGATATTATCGGAAGAGATACGGCGCTTGTAATTGAACTTCTTCGCATGGTTAACCATATGGCAATCAATTCCGAGATCACGTCGATAAGACATGCGGCTGCCATGCTCGGACAGAAGGAACTCAAAAAGTGGATAAATGCGGTTGTATCACATGAACTGTGTGCCGATAAGCCGAATGAGATTACGAGACTTTCACTTTTACGTGCGAAGTTTGCGGAGAACCTGGCTCCCACATTTGAGATGGCTTCATTATCTTCCGAACTTTTCCTTATGGGACTGTTCTCGGTTCTTGATATCATACTCGACAAGCCAATGAAGGAAGCGCTTCAGATGGTCAATGTATCCAAGGAGATAACGGATGCCCTTGTAGAGAAGAAGGGTGACATGGCGAAGGTATTTGATTTCATAGAGTGTTATGAGACAGCTTCATGGGCAGAAATCTCGAGACAGATGATTCTGTATAATATCAAGGAGGCACCGGTATATGATGCATATATTGAAGCTCTTGCTTGGTACAGAGACCTGTTCGGAACCGTCGAAGAGAGTAAAGCGTAACGGGTGTTATAGCTTATGATGGGGTATGAGATCACATCGATCGAAGATAATTGGATATTTATTAAACACGATTATCGGGATGAGCTTGACGGATTCATAATGCTTATGAAGAGCATAGAAGGAGATCTTGACGGCAGGATCATTCAGATGGACGGAGAAGATATTCAGTATATTATTCAAAACGATCCTTATAATCTTGTTTTCAGATGGGATGTTAAATCAGGGACCGCGGTGATAGTGCCTGATGAAGCAAACATTGATGAGGTCGTCAAAATGCTGGAATATCATTTTAACAAGCTTAATAACTGACCGAAAGCTTCTCCTTTTATGGAGAAGCTTTTTATTTGTAAAATATGAAAGATATGTATGCCGAAATAATAGTTGATATATCGTGTGAGAATCTGGATCACACATTTCAGTACAGGATACCGGAGGGTATTGCTGACAGGGTCTGCGTTGGAAGCCGTGTTCTGATTCCGTTCGGAAGAGGAAACCGGGAAATAGCAGGCTTTGTTCTTGATATTTCCGATAATCCCCGATTTGATCCACAAAAAACGAAGAGCATTATTTCGGTTCAAAATGACGATACGCTTGTGGAACAGAAACTGATTATGCTCGCATACTGGATGAAGAGCAGATACGGTTCCACAATGAATCGTGCGCTTGCAACTGTCCTTCCCGTAAAAAAGAATATCAGAGCTAAGGAGAAAAAATCCGTTAGGCTTCTTCTTTCTCCCGGGGAGGCCATGGAAAAACTTGAATTATTTACAGCAAAAAAAATGGTCGCCAGAGCAAGGCTGCTTCGTGAACTGATTGATATACCGTCTATCGATTACAGACTTGTAACCGCAAAATTGAATATATCGGCAGCGACAATAAAAGCCCTTTGCGATCAGGGTATAGTTGATGTTGTAAGCGAGAGACTGTACAGAAATACTGTAAATCCTACAGCAAAATCCCAGGCAGTAGAGTTGAATCCCTCGCAAAAGAAAATTGCAGATGATTTTATTTCCGAGTATACAAAAGGTGTGAGGTCTACTTACCTAATCCATGGGGTCACGGGGAGCGGAAAAACAGAGGTCTACATGCAGATGATAGATCATGTGGTGGCCTGTAACAGGCAGGTCATAGTGCTTATTCCGGAGATCGCACTTACATACCAGACTGTCATGCGATTTTATAAGCGGTTTGGGGACCGGGTATCCACACTTCATTCCAAATTATCGGATGGTGAGAGATATGACCAGTTTGAGCGGGCCAGGAAGGGTGAGATAGATATAATGATCGGACCCCGGTCGGCCCTGTTCACGCCGTTTTCCGATATTGGTCTTATAGTGATAGATGAAGAACATGAGCACACATACAAAAGCGACCAGATGCCTAAATATCATGCAAGAGAAGTTGCGGAAAAGCTTGCCTCAATTCATGGCGCATCAGTAGTTCTCGGAAGCGCAACTCCGTCGATTGAGTCGTATCATGCAGCAAAAGCAGGAAAGTATAAACTCTATGTGCTTTCCGAAAGAGCCAAGGGGGCTCTTCTTCCGGCAATAAACTGCGTTGATCTCAGGGAAGAACTTAAGTCCGGTAACAGGAGCATGCTTTCGGAAAAACTAAGGTTATCTATAGAAGAAAGACTTGCAAATAATGAGCAGGTTATGCTTTTTTTAAACAGAAGGGGGCTTGCCGGTTTTGTATCCTGCCGAGAGTGCGGAGAGGTTGTGAAATGTCCGCATTGTGATGTGTCACTTTCAAAGCATAAATACGGTAAACTCAAGTGCCACTACTGCGGATTTGAGAAAAGCGAGACCGGTGTGTGCGAAAAGTGCGGGAGTCGCCTTATCGGGGCTATGGGTAACGGCGCGGGAACACAGGCTGTGGAGGAGATGATTAAAAAATCATTTCCGCAGGCGGTAGTGCTTCGTATGGATGCCGATACGACAAAACAAAAAGGAGATTACGAGGCTATACTGTCGTCATTTGCAAACCGGGAAGCAGATATACTTGTGGGAACACAGATGATAGTCAAAGGACATGATTTTCCGTTTGTTACTCTTGTAGGCATTCTTGCTGCAGATATGTCGCTAAATGCCAGCGACTACAGGGCTGCGGAGCGTACATTCCAGCTTTTGGTACAGGCTGCGGGAAGAGCGGGAAGAGATTCAAGACCCGGTGAAGTGATAATACAGACATACAGACCGGATCATTACGCCGTAAAAGCTGCAATGACACAGGATTATGAGGCATTTTACGAAGAAGAGATGGGGTACAGGGGGCTTCTTAAGTATCCGCCGTGCGGCCATATGCTTGCAATCATGATTGAAAGCAAAGATGAAAAGGAGTGCGCAGTTTTCGCCGGTTCGTTGGCAGAAGAGGTCAGGAATGGTATAATAGGCAAGGTGTCCGTTATAGGGCCTACTCCCGCTACGATCAGCAGGATAAAAGATATATACAGATTTATGATCTATGTTAAGAGCGAAAATGCAGAAATGCTCA
The DNA here is from genome assembly GCA_002394535.1 of Lachnospiraceae bacterium UBA4316. Lineage (GTDB taxonomy): Bacteria > Bacillota > Clostridia > Lachnospirales > Lachnospiraceae > UBA2868. The sequence continues at coordinate 13,873 of DGUG01000099.1, read as the reverse complement.
TTAAGATAAAGGATACAGCCGAAGAGTACTGTATCGGTACGGAATCAAACGCAAGGGTAAGTTTCGATTTGGACCCTATGAATGCTTATTAGTGGCTGGTTGTATTGAAATGTAAGAGGAGAAGAATATGGCACTCAGACAAATCAGAGAGATCGGGGACGCATGTCTGTCCAAAAAGTGTAAACCTGTTAAGGAAGTAAATCAGAGAACTCTCGATCTTATAGAAGATCTTTTGGATACGATGTACGAAGCCGAGGGCGTGGGATTGGCTGCGCCTCAGGTCGGTATATTAAAGAGGATTGCAGTGATTGATACCGGAGAGGAGTATCAGGATGGACCCATTGTCCTTATCAATCCCGAGGTGCTTGAGACGGATGGGGAACAGACGGATTACGAAGGCTGTCTGTCTGTGCCCGGAAAGGTAGGAAGGGTAACAAGACCTAATTACGCAAAAGTAAAAGCACTTGATGCTCAAATGAACGAGTATACGGTGGAAGGAGAGGGTCTTTTGGCAAGAGCACTTTTGCATGAGATCGAGCATCTGGACGGTCATATGTATGTGGAAAAGGTTAACGGGCCGCTCCTGACTAACGAAGAACTGGCGGAATTGCTTAAGGAACAGGAAGAAGAATGAAGATTCTGTTTATGGGTACTCCCGATTTTGCGGTCGGTATACTTGATGAAATAGTAAATAGCGATGTGGGCGAAGTTGTGGGAGTAGTAACACAGCCTGACAAACCAAAAGGCAGAAGCAGCACTCTGATTCCGAGCCCTGTTAAAGAGTATGCGCTTGCACATGGCATAAAAGTGTATCAGCCTGTGAAGATTAAGGCTTCCGAAGAAGTGGAAATTCTGCGCGGAATTGATGCGGATATATATGTTGTGGCTGCATTCGGGCAGATACTCTCAAAAGAGATTTTGGATTTGCCGCAATACGGGTGTATAAATGTTCATGCGTCGCTTCTTCCCCAATACAGAGGCGCCGCACCTATACAATGGGCAATTTATGACGGACAGAAGTACACCGGTGTTACTGTTCAGCAGATGAATGAGGGCGTTGATACCGGCGATATAATATCGTCATCAAGAGTGGATATAGCGCCGGATGAGACAGGAGAGAGCCTGTTTACCAAGCTTCGGGATTCGGGAGCAAAGCTTATTGTGGAAACTTTGCACAGTATTGAGAACAGCAGGGTACAGCCTATGCCGCAGGACGAATCGAAAGCTACCTATGCCCCAATACTGAAAAAAGAAATGGGATGTATTGATTTTACAAGGACGGCTGAAGAAATAGAGAGAATGATACGTGCATTTACGCCGTGGCCCGGTGGATTTACATATCTTAACGGCAAGATGCTTAAGATAAAACAGTGCAAAGTTGAAACAATTCCCGGCATCAAAGCCGGGTGCGGAGTTGTAACAGGGACGTCAAAGGACGGAATAAGGGTTGCATGCGGAAACGGAAGCACTCTTCTGATAACGCGGCTTCAGCCCGAAGGAAAAAAAGAAATGGCGGCGGCTGATTTTCTGCTGGGGAACAGTACACCTGAAGGAACAAAGCTGGGACAGGAAATGTGAGGTATTTGCTATGAATCTTAATATGGCATATGGAATGGGGTATATGGATGGAAGTTATATATTGGTGATTATAGGTGCTCTTTTGTGCCTTATTACATCCGGAATGGTAAAGAGCACGTTTAACAAGTATTCAAAGGTGCTTTCCGCATCGAATCTTACGGGAGCCCAGGTGGCGGAAGCAATACTTAAACGGGAGGGAATATATGATGTGAGGGTAGAGAGGGTTGCGGGAAGCCTTACCGATAATTTCAATCCTTCAACAAAGACAGTTAACCTCTCTGAAACGGTTTATGATTCCACAAGTGTTGCAGCCATAAGTGTGGCCGCTCATGAATGCGGACATGCAATGCAGCATAATGAGGAGTATTTCCCGCTAAAGGTAAGAAGTGCGATATTGCCGGCTGCCAACTTCGGTTCGAAATACGGTCTGTGGATCGTTATTCTTGGGTTAATTATTAGTTTTTTCAGACCTCTTGTTTTTATAGGAGTTGTATTATTTGCTTTTGGTGTGGCATTTCAGATTGTGACTCTTCCGGTTGAGTTTGATGCATCCAAAAGAGCACTTGAAACTCTCTCCCGGATGGGAATACTGGAGGAAAATGAGATTGGAGGAGCACGTGCGGTACTAAAGAGCGCAGCAATGACATACGTTGCATCTGCGGCAGCTTCGATCCTGTCGCTGATCCGGCTGATTCTTATTTCACGGGGAGGACGAAGCAGACGTGACTGATGTCCGTACCATAGCGTATGAAGCACTTCTGGATATTGAAAACAACACCTTGGGATTAACCGGCACAAAGGATGTACTTGCCAAGTATTCATACCTTGAAAAAAATGACAGAGGATTTCTAAAGAGGCTTATCGAGGGCACGATCGAAAGGAGGATTACAATCGATTATGTCCTTGATTTGTATAGTAAGGTTCCTGTATCTAAGATGAAAAAGCAGATAAGGACACTGCTGCGGATGGGAACATATCAGATACTCTACATGGATGTTGCCGATTTTGCGGCTGTTAACGAGACTGTAAAACTTGCAAAAAAGAAAGGGTTTAACTCTCTTTCGGGCTTTGTTAACGGGATATTAAGGAATATACTCAGAAACCGGGACGGCATAACGTGGCCTGAATATGATGCGGATATCATAGAATATATGTCGGTAAAATACTCATGTCCCAAATGGATCGTCAGGAAACTCATAAACGAGCAGGGTGAGGAAAATGCCGTGACATTGCTTGAACTGTCTGTCAGCACGCGCCCGGTTACCGCCCGGGTCAACTTATCCAGAACAACAGTTTCCGAAGCGTTAAAAGGATGCAACGGAAGGGCATCGGATGTTTGCGGATGCGCTGTAATTCTTGACGACTACGAATCGGTTCCGAGTATTCCGGCATTTGCCGACGGAAGCATATGTGTTCAGGATATAAGTTCTATGCTTGTATGTCTCGTGGCAGGTATCGGGGAAAGTGACACTGTCCTTGATCTTTGTGCTGCTCCGGGCGGAAAATCACTTCATGCGGCCGATATTGCCGGATCGGGGAGGGTTATTGCACTCGACGTGTCAGAAGGCAAGGTTGAAAAAATCCGGGAGAATATCAGAAGATGCGGCTTCTCAAATGTTGATGCGGCGGTATCGGATGCAACGATATACAACAATGAATATGACAGCATGGCCGATGTTGTAATCGCCGATGTTCCCTGCTCGGGGCTCGGAGTTATGGGAAGAAAAAACGATATAAAATACAATTTAAGTGAGGACTCCATTAGGGAGCTGGTCGGACTGCAAAGAAGCATACTGACCAATGCCGTAAGGTATGTTAAACCCGGAGGAACACTGATGCTTTGCACATGCACATGTTCCTGTGAGGAAAATCAGGGGAATATGGACTTCCTTACGGATGAGTGTGGACTTACGCCGGTTGATTTTTATGACCGTCTTCCTGACAGGCTTAAATATGCGAGTGCCAGAGAGGGTTATATTCAATTATACGGGAAGGATTCCCTTACCGACGGGTTTTTTATCGGAAAACTGGTAAAATGAGCGATAAAAGGGATATAAGATCATTATCATATGAGCAGATGCGCCGAGAGATGGAGATTATAGGTGAAAAACCGTTTCGTGCGGATCAGTTGTTTGACTGGCTTCATAACAAGAAAGTCACTGATTTTTCGTTAATGACGAATCTGTCGGGGAAATTTAGGGATAAGATTTCGGAAAAATTTGAAATATACTGTACAAAACCGGTAAAAGTTCTGGTGTCCGGACTTGACGGAACCCGCAAATACATTCACAGGCTTCATGATGGAAACGTGATTGAGACTGTACTGCTCAAGTATGACTACGGAAATACGGTTTGTATAAGTTCACAGGTGGGATGCCGTATGGGATGCAGATTTTGTGCGTCGACGATAGATGGGCTGGCAAGAAACCTTACTGCCGGAGAAATGGCGGGACAGGTTTATTCGGTTGAAAACGATATAGGAGAGCGGGTAAGTCACATTGTTGTCATGGGAAGCGGAGAACCCCTTGATAATTACGAGAATTTTACGGATTTTATCGAACTTGTTAACGAAAAAAAGGGTGCGAATATAAGCTGCAGGAATATTACCGCAAGTACTTGCGGAATTGTGCCCAAAATGTACGAACTTGCAGACAGAAAATATGCAATTACACTTGCCTTATCGCTTCATGCGACAACTGACGAAAAAAGAAGGCAGATAATGCCTGTTGCCAATAAATACAGCCTCGAAGAGATACTTGATGCCTGCCGGTACTATTTTGACAGGACAGGCAGACGCATTACCTTTGAATACAGCCTTATAGAGGGCGTAAATGACACGGATGAAGATGCACAAGGCCTGATTAGAATAGCGGGGAGTGTGAATTCGCATATAAACCTTATTCCGGTCAATCCGATAGCTGAAAGATCATATCGTGCAACAGGGCCCAAAGCCGCTCTGGCACTTAAAAATAAACTTGAAAAAAACCATATAAATGTTACTATAAGAAGGGAAATGGGACGCGATATTTCCGCATCCTGCGGGCAGTTGCGCCGTAGTTTCATAAATGATACCGACACAGGAGATCAAAATGCTTAAGACTTATTCAATGACGGATATCGGAAGAAGGAGGAAACTCAATCAGGATACGGTTTATTCCTGTGAGCATCCTCTCGGAAATCTGAATAATCTGTTCATAGTTGCCGATGGAATGGGCGGACACAAGGCCGGGGATTATGCTTCGGCATATACCGTCAAAGCAATTGAACGTGAGGTTGAGGTTTGTGAGGACAGATCACCTATCAAGATTCTCCGTGAGGCCATAACGGTGGCGAATGTGGAAATATATGAAAAGGCATCTTCGGAGCCTGATTTTGCAGGCATGGGTACGACTTGTGTTGCAGCAACGATTGCTGATGATGTACTCTATGTGGCAAATGTCGGTGACAGCCGGTTGTACCTTATTGACAAGTCGATTACTCAGGTTACAAAAGATCATTCACTTGTTGCGGAACTTGTCAGAAAAGGAACACTCGATGCTACGCAGGCAAAAGGTCATCCCGATAAGAATATCATTACGAGAGCAATCGGAGCTGCTCCTAATGTCGAAATTGATTTCTTTGAGGTTGAACTGAATGCAGGTGACATTGTTTTAATGTGTACTGACGGACTTACAAACATGGTTGATGATGATGAGATACTTAGGATAGTGCGTCGCGGAGTAGATGTTGCCGATGCGGCAGAGAATCTTATCAAAATGGCAAATCATAACGGTGGGAAAGATAATATAGGGGTTGTTTTGGTTGAGGTAACTCAATAAGGAGAGATAAATGCTTGAAATAGGAACTTTTTTAGGGGACAGGTACGAAATACTCGAACTTATAGGCAGCGGCGGAATGGCCGATGTCTATAAGGCAAAGTGCCATAAACTGAACAGATTTGTGGCCATTAAAGTTTTAAAGAGCGAGTTTTCGTCAGACTCTGTTTTCGTTTCAAAATTTAAAGCGGAGGCTCAGGCCGCAGCAGGGCTTATGCATCCCAATATAGTAAATGTGTATGATGTCGGCGAAGAAAACAGGATGTATTACTTCGTCATGGAACTGGTTGAAGGCATCACCCTTAAACATTACATAGAAAAGAAGATCAGACTGACGGCAAAAGAAGCGGTAAGTATTGCCATTCAGGTTTCGATGGGAATAGAGGCCGCTCATAATAACGGTATCATTCATCGTGACATCAAACCGCAGAATATTATCATATCCAAGGAAGGTAAGGTTAAGGTCGCCGATTTCGGTATTGCCAAGGCAGCAACAAGCAATACCGTGACTTCGCACGCAATGGGGTCGGTTCATTACACTTCGCCGGAGCAGGCAAGAGGCGGGTATTCGGATGCAAAAAGTGATATCTACTCGATCGGTATAACATTGTTTGAAATGATAACCGGCCATGTTCCATTTGACGGTGAAACGACAGTTGCTGTAGCAATAAAGCATATTCAGGAAGAAATGCCCTCGCCGCGTGTATATGTACCCGACGTCCCGATAAGCGTTGAGAAGATAATAGCAAAGTGTTGCCAGAAGAACCCTGACAGACGATATGCAAACGTGGGTCAGCTTATCCGTGACCTGAAACATTCGCTTACCAATCCCGATGAGGACTTTGTTATTATTTCGGAACCTGCATCGGAAGGTGGTACAAAGAATATATCAGAGACTGAGAAAAAACAGATCAGACAGCAGACGCAGAGCGGAATTCTGCCTGCATACGAGAATTCCCCAATAGCTGAAGAAGGATATAGAATCAGAGAAGATGAGGATGTTCCGAGATCGCGTAAAAGTGAAAGAGAACGTGTAAGAAGAGATGATTATTATGAAGAGGAAGATGAGTTCGAAGATGTATTCGGTATAAGGAACTCAAAGAGTACTCAAAGAGAAGAAAAGAAAAAATCACAGCCACCCCAGAAGAAAAGTAACAAGAAAGAAAAATCAGCATACAGAGAGCGGCAGGACGGTTATTACGAGGATGAACTGGATGACGATGTTGATCCTAAAATGGAGAAGGCCGTAACGATACTTCTTGTTGTGGCAGCTATAGTCATAACGATTATAGCGGTGGTTGTTATAGGCAAAGTATTCGGCGCATTTTCCGGGAATTCTTCAGGGGATGATCAGGAAGAACTTACCATGGAGATTTCGTCGGGCAAAACAATTGTTCCGAATGTTGTAGGAATGACGGTAGCGGAGGCAAGTGATGCACTTACCAAAGCCGGACTTACCGCCAAGGCAACCTACAAGGAATCAACTGTTTACGACAAAGATTACATTGAGTCACAGGATATAGAGGGCAATACTGAAGTAGAGAGCGGAACGGTTCTTAATCTTGTTGTATCGAGCGGTAAAGTTGTCGGGGTAACTGTTCCCGACGTGGTTGGAATGACCGAGGCGGAAGCAAAGGTAATGCTTGATAACGAGGGATTTACACTTCAGAAGCAGCTTCAGGAAAGTGACAGTGTTGAAAAAGGAAAAGTAATATCCCAGAATCCTCTCGGAGCAACTACAGCGGCAAAGGGAAGCGCCGTTACTGTTGTAATTAGTTCCGGAATGAGCGTGGAAACAGTCAGCATGCCTGATCTTACGGGGAAAACCGAAGAGGAGGCAAAGGTTGTCATAGAAGAGGAAGGACTGTCCGTCGGGACTGTTGCGGAAGAAGAATCGGATACGGTTGAAAAGGGAAAAGTAATATCTCAGACTCCGGCAGCAGGTGGGACGGTTGATAAAGGAACCAGTGTAGACATCAAGATCAGTCTCGGCAAGAAGACCAAGACTTACTCGTGTTCCGTCCAGGTAGGAGCACCGAGCAACTTTATGGGAGGTTCGGAGGCTGTTATTGTATTACTTAGTCCCGCAGGAGAGGAGCTGGGAAGATTTTCGACCACATCATTCCCTTATACGGTAACTAAGAGCGGTATTACCGACATTCCGAGCGGCGTTATCACTATAACGTATCTGTCGGCTGAGGGGACATGGGAGACTACCAGTCCTACCGCGGTAACATTTACCGAAGAAGGTGAATAATGCGGGGAAGAATAATCAAAGGGATCGGTGGATTTTATTATGTTCACACCGATAACGGATTATATACCTGCAAAGCAAAAGGTGTGTTCAGACTTGACAGGACCAGGCCTCTTGTTGGAGATTATGTGGAGATAGATATTATTCCCGGAGAGGATATGGTCGGAAGCATAACGACTATATATGACAGACGCAATACTCTTATAAGACCCAATGTTTCAAATGTAGATCAGGCTCTGATTATTTTTGCTCTGGCAAGTCCGCCGCCGAACTTTGTAACGCTTGACAAAATGATTCTGCAGTATATGACGCAGAATGTTCCGGTAATTGTATGTCTGAATAAAGAGGATCTGGATCAGGAAGCTCTTGCAAGAAGCATTGTATCGGACTACAGAAATTGCGGCTGCAGGCTCTTTGTTACAAGCGCGTCAAGACGAGAGGGAATTGATGAATTAAGGGGCAGTCTTGAAGGAATGACTACAACCGTAGCCGGACCTTCGGGTGTCGGAAAATCATCGCTGATCAATCTCCTTGCCGGAGAGAATAAAATGGAAACAGGTGACGTTTCGCGCAAACTTGAGCGTGGAAAGCACACCACAAGGCATTCGGAAATCATTCCCATCAAGGGAGATACATATATAATTGACACGCCGGGATTTTCTTCTTTTGAATTGTTTGATATCAAAGCGGAGGAACTGTCGGGTTATTACCGGGAGTTTGAAAAGAGATCGGCGTGTCGTTTTGTGCCGTGCTCACATACCCATGAACCGGATTGCCGGATAAAAGATGGGGTGGAAGCCGGTTATATCTCGCGCAGAAGGTATGAGAACTATGTTTATATATATAACGAACTGACAAGATCAAGGAGATACTGATAATGGTAATTCTATCACCTTCAATTCTTGCTTCGGACTTCACGATACTGGGCGAACAGATGAAGCAGGTGGAGGCAGGCGGCAATGATTATTTTCATTTTGACGTAATGGACGGAATGTTTGTACCGAATATTTCATTCGGAATTCCGGTGCTGGTATCTGTCAGAAAAAATACGAAGAAAATATTGGATGTCCATCTTATGGTAGAGGCTCCCGAGAGGTACATAGACAAATTCATTGATGCGGGGGCAGACATCATAACGGTACATCAGGAAGCGTGCAAACCGCTTAGGGAAACTGTAGAACACATTCATGAGCGGGGGAAAAAGGCCGGAATTGCCATAAAGCCCGGAACCCAAATAGATGTTCTTGATGAGTTTTTCGGATTGGCGGATATGTTCCTCGTTATGACGGTTGAGCCGGGATTCGGCGGACAAAAATATATGGATATTTGCACTGAAAAGATTAAGATGCTAAGGACCCGTCTTAACGATAGAGGTTTTGATACCGACATTCAGGTTGACGGAGGAATTACGAGGGATAATGTAGAGATTCCCATTTCTGCCGGAGCAAATGTTATTGTAATGGGTTCATCGATCTTTAAAGGGAGTATTACGGACAACACGAAGTATTTTTCAGAGTTGTTTAAAAAGTATAATTAGGATATACGGGAGAGCTGATATGAAAAACTATATCAAGATAGCACGTCCGGATCATTGGGTAAAAAATGCTTTTATTCTTCCGGGAGTTGCGATAGCCATACTTCTGACGGATTTTACGTTTTCCTCAGGTGTTATCGTAAAGCTTTTACTCGGATTCTTTGCAACGTGTTTCATTGCATCTGCAAATTACGTTATCAATGAATGGCTTGATGCGGAATTTGATAAGTTTCATCCGACCAAGAAATACAGACCTGTTGTATCGGAGAACATGAAGCTTTCCTATGTTCTTACGGAATATGCACTTCTGATTGTGCTGGGACTTGTTCTTGCATTTTGTGTAAGCCGTATATTTGCATACATGGAAATATGGCTTCTGATAATGGGTGTATTGTATAATGTCAAACCGATCAGAACGAAAGATATCCCGTATCTTGATGTATTGTCCGAATCAATTAACAATATGATAAGGCTGCTTCTTGGATGGTTTATTATCACATCGGATTATCAACCGCCTATCAGTATTCTGATCGGATACTGGTTTGCCGGAGCATTCTTAATGGCGACAAAGAGATTTGCGGAATACAGGATGATAGGAGACCCGTCGGTTGCGGGACTGTACAGAAAAAGTTTTGCCCATTATACGGAGACAAGTCTTCTCGTATCATCATTTTTCTACGCAATGTGCGCAACGTTTTTTATCGGAGTGTTTATGATTAAGTACAGGATGGAGTACATAATCGCGATGCCGTTTGTGTTCGGGCTTTTTTGTTTCTATCTTTACATAGCGTTCAAGCCGGATTCAGCCGTTCAAAAACCTGAGAAGCTGTACAAGGAGAAGTCTCTTTTGGTGTATATAGCGTTTCTTGTTGTTATACTTGTGCTTTTGACTTTTGTTGATCTTCCGATGCCTTCTTACTGGGTTAACCCGACTTTATTTGATATATGATATTTGTTTACAGGAGATGAGAAAAGACATAAAAGATTACAAATTATATGTTTTTGATCTTGACGGGACGCTCTATGATCAGCCTAAGTTACGACTGATCATGGCAATGCGTCTTATGTTGTATTATATGTGTCACCCTGTTTCCGTGAATGAACTGTTTATACTGCAGCATTTCAGAAAAGTTAAGGATACATGGACGGGGGGCTCCGCGGAAGAAGATATATACAAAAAAGTTGCGGATGATAAAAAAACATTTCCTGACAAGGTAGCAGGTATTGTAAAGAGATGGATATATGATAACCCGCTTTCGGCGTTACCGGCTGTCTGTGATATGAGACTTGTCAGGTGGATCGGAGATCTCAGGCAGGATGGCAAAACGGTTGTTGTGCTATCGGATTACCCGACAAAAGATAAGCTTGATGCGATGGGAGTTGAGGTTGACGGACAGTACGGACCGGATGATAAAAGAATTAATGAACTTAAGCCGTCCCCGAAGGGATTGCAGGTAATAATGGACGATTACGGTATTTCCCGTGAGGAAGTTATTATGATCGGTGACAGGGATGAAAAGGACGGAGAGTGCGCAAGAGCCGCCGGGATTGACTCTCTGATACTTAATCGAAGGATAAACAAGAGAAACTATAATGAAATCGGCATTTAAATACATGATTATTCTTCATATTCTGCTGGGAGTATACTCCCTTACCGGAGTCGCATCCAAATTTGCTGCCGGTGAGGAATTCATGTCGTTTAAGTTCATATTATTCTACGGATTGTCTTTGCTTGGGCTGTTTATATATGCCTTTGTGTGGCAGCAGATAATAAAGCATATGCCGCTCATTACAGCGTATGCCAACAAGGGTGTTACGGTTATATGGGGAATTCTTTGGGGATATTTTATTTTCTCGGAAGAGATTACTGCCCGGAAGTTAATCGGAGCTGTTTTAATAGTTGCAGGTATCGTCCTGATTGTTACTGCCGACAAAGATAAGCCGGAGGCAGAGGCGGTCATTAAGGAAAATGAGGATGAGAAAAATGCAGAATGACATCAAACTTCTTGACTGTACGTTAAGGGATGGCGGATATTTGAATGATTGGGAGTTCGGAAAGAGTAACATTGTTAACATATTCGAACGTCTTGTCAGCGCCGGTATAGATATTATAGAGACCGGGTTTATTGATGAGAGAAGACCGTTTGACGAAAACAGAACCATTTTTCCGGATACCGCGTCCGCAAATAAGATATACGGCAGACTTAATAAAGGCAATTCGATGATAGTGGGCATGATTGATTTCGGTACGTGCTCCATCGATAATATACAACCTTCCGACGAATGCTGCCTTGACGGGATCAGGGTAATATTCAAAAAGCAGAAGATGTATGAGGCAATTGATTTTTGCCGTGCAGTAAAGGCAAAAGGGTACAAGGTTTTTGCCCAGGCCGTTTCAATAACAAGCTATAATGACGAGGAACTCTCAAAGCTCATAGATCTTGTAAATGACCTTGAGCCCTATGCATTTTCTCTTGTTGATACATACGGACTGTTGCACAAAGGACAGTTGCGTCATTATTTTGATTTTGCCACTGCACACCTGAAGAAAACCATCGGGATCGGCTATCATGCACACAATAATTTCCAGCTCGCATATGCGAACTGCATTGAACTTATGGATGATCCGCCGACAGAGCGTATGCTCATAGTTGACGGTACTTTGTACGGTATGGGAAAGAGTGCGGGCAATACGCCGATAGAGCTTCTTGTCATGCACATGAATTCTTATCACGGCACCGGATATCACAACAGTCAGATACTTGAGGCTATTGAGGTTACGATGCTTGATATCAAGAGGAAGGTTGACTGGGGATATTCGTTTAAATTCTTTCTTGCGGCATCCCATGACTGTCATCCGAATTACGTCAATTACCTGATGGATATGGGTAAGCTTTCGGTTAAGTCCATCAGTGAGATACTCGACTGCCTTGAAGGTGAGAAAAAGCTTCTGTATGACAAGGAATATATCAGGGAACTGTATTTTAAGCACCAGAAGCAGCAGTGCAGGGATTCGGAATCGGTTAATGAGCTTCGAGCATCTCTTAAGGGCGCTGACATAGTGATAATGGGTCCGGGTAAAAATATATATGAGCAGAGAGACCGTGTTGAAAAGTACCTTGCCGATAACAAGTGTACTACGATATCGATCAATTTTATTCCGGAAGGCTATGAGATCGATTATGTATTCATGAGTAACGCAAAAAGATATGTTCAGTTATGCTCGGCGCTAAATGAGCAAAAGGAAAAATCAAAACTCATAGCAACATCAAATATAACACGGACTCTCGGAGAGTTTGATTATACCCTTAACTACAGTGAACTTCTGGATGAGGATGCACTTATGCCTGATAATCCGCTTATCATGCTGTTAAAGCTTCTGAAAGAAGCCGGAGCGGATAATATAGCACTTGCCGGTTTTGACGGATACAGGGAGACCTCTGTATCAAACTATATCAATCCCAATATGGAGTATTCATACAGCAGCGCGGAAGCGGATAATATCAACACCGATACGGTAAAAGGCATCAGAAAGCTTAATCTGAAAAGGCCGCCGATATTTATTACGGAGAGCATATATGAGACAATATGATGCGGTCATTTTTGATCTTGACGGGACTCTTCTTGACACATCGGAGGGAATATTCAGGTCGGTAGAATATGTAATAGATACACTTAAGCTTCCGAGACTGCCGGAGGAATTGATGCGTACATTTATCGGACCGCCGATCCAAAAATCGTTTGCAAGGATCTACGGTATGGATAAGGCGGAAGCCGACAATGCAGCAGGGTTGTTTCGTAACAGATACAAGGAAAACGATCTTCTTCTTGCAAAACCGTATGACGGGATATTTGAAGCTATTCGGGACCTTAACGATGCGGGAGCAAGGACTGCCGTCGCCACATATAAAAGGCAGGATTATGCCGAAAAGATACTGAAACATTTCGGATTTGACAAGGTGTGCGATATAATGTGCGGTTCCGATTTTGACGGAGTACTAACCAAAAAGGATATAATCGAAAATGCCATAAACGGACTGGGAATTTCGGATAGATCAAAAATCGTTATGGTGGGTGACAGCGATAACGATGCCATGGGAGCGGAAGAGATCAAGGTTGCATTTATAGGGGTGACTTACGGGTTCGGATTCGGTTCATCTGAAGATGTAAAAGTATACAGTAATATCGGTTGGGCGGACAGACCGTCTCAGATAGTAAGGATAGTGTTATGAAAGTAAAGGTTTCGGAATATATTGCGGATTTTCTGGCAGATCAGGGCGTTACCGACGTTTTTATAATAACGGGCGGCGGTGCAATGCATCTGGATGATGCGATAGGCCATAATAAAAGGATCAAATGTACATATAATCATCATGAGCAGGCCTGTGCCATAGCTGCGGAAGGATACGCAAGGCTGACAGGAAGAGTTGCTCCGGTATTTGTCACCAGCGGACCCGGAGGTACAAATGCGATTACGGGAGTATTGGGGGCATGGCAGGATTCAATCCCTATGTTTGTTGTGTCAGGACAGGTTAAGTTTGAAACAACGACAGCTTCAACAGATGTTCCTCTTCGTCAGCTTGGAGACCAGGAGTACCAGATAACCGACTGTGTCAGGAATATGACGAAGTATTCCGTTATGGTGACCGATAAGAATACTATAAGGTATCACATGGAAAAGGCATGGTATCT
>DGUG01000080.1:318-8508 GCA_002394535.1 Lachnospiraceae bacterium UBA4316 | reverse complement strand
CTAAAACCCGGTGTGCCTCTTACTTTTGCAACTGTATTTGCGAGATACCGGATTCTGGAGCATGATTTTTTTGTTATGGCTATGCCGGCAATAGGGAATGATCTTGTCTGGTCCCTTGCATTTTCGGTATATGCGATGATACTCGGACATATGGGGGATGATGCCGTTGCCGCTTATTCCATAGTTAATGTTGTGAGAAATCTGGGAACGGTTATGTGTTACGGGATAGGAAGTGCCTCGGGAATAATCGTCGGTCAGATACTCGGAGAGGGTAATCGGGATGAGGGAATAAAATCGGGTCATGCCTGTCTGAGACTGTCGGTTGTAACAGGAATTATTGGAGGACTGATCGTACTGGTGCTGATGCCGGTAACATTCAGGTTTGTTTCGCTAAGGGAAACGGCTCTTGATTACCTGAGGTTTATGCTGCTGATCAATATTTACTATGTTTTGGGTACTGCGGTTAATACCACACTTATTGCGGGGGTATTCAGAGCCGGTGGAGACAGCCGCTTCGGATTTATGTGCGATCTGATCGATATGTGGGTATACGCGGTGCCGCTGGGGTTGATTGCGGCCTTTGTCCTAAAGCTCCCGGTTAAGTGGGTGTATTTCCTGTTATGCACCGATGAATTTGTGAAATGGCCATGGGTTTTTAAGCATTTTTACTCGTATAAGTGGGCACAGAATATAACAAGAGAGGAGACAGACTGACACAGGCTGTCGTATTGTTTTTTGATGGACGAAATGCTATTATTAATAGTTGAAATACTGTAAAAACAGAGGTTGCACGGTATGAATGAAAATCAACTGAAAAAGCATATGTCGCCGCTTGCTGCGCTTGCGTTTTCCATAGGCACAAGCATCGGATGGGGGTCCCTTGTTGTAACATGTAATACATATCTGGCAGGCGCCGGACCGGCAGGCAGTGTGCTGGGACTTATCATCGGCGCAGTTGCAATGCTTATTATCAGCCGGAGTTACACATATCTGATGAGAATGTATCCCGAGGCGGGAGGAGCATACAGCTACTCCAAAGAGGTGCTGGGATATGACTACGGATTTCTGTCAGCATGGTTTCTGGCCATGACGTATCTGGCGATACTATGGGCAAATATCACGTCACTTCCCCTTTTCGGACGTATATTTCTTGGGGGACTGTTCAAGGTAGGAAAACTTTATACGATTTTCGGATATGACGTTTATTTCGGTGAAATACTTCTGTCGATTGCGGCTACGGCAGTGGCTACGCTTATCTGCGCCAATTTCAAGCGTGCGGTTGATACGGTTATGGTTGTTCTCGCCGGAATACTTATACTTGGAATAGCGGTTTGCTTTGTGTCGGCACTGTCCGGCGGGGGCAGTGTGGGAAAGCCCTATTTTATCGAAGATACAAATGCCGTAAAGCAGATAGTGGAGATAGCCGTTATCTCACCCTGGGCTTTTATCGGGTTTGAGAATATCTCGCATTTTACCGAGGAG
Source organism: Lachnospiraceae bacterium UBA4316 (assembly GCA_002394535.1). Classification (GTDB taxonomy): domain Bacteria; phylum Bacillota; class Clostridia; order Lachnospirales; family Lachnospiraceae; genus UBA2868. The sequence goes on along the minus strand of DGUG01000080.1, from coordinate 7,026 downwards.
TTTACATTCGACAGACGAAAGCTTGGCAGGATTTTTACATTATCGGTAACAATAACGCTTGCCCTGTATATAATGATTACTCTTATGTCCGTTACCGCATATCCCGACAGGTATTCAAACTGGACTGAGTATATTGCGGATATCGGCAATCTTAGCGGAATAGAAGCTCTTCCGCCTTTTTATGCGGCTCATTACTATATGGGAGACAAGGGAGTATATACACTGATGTTTGTCCTGCTGTCCCTTGTCATAACGAGCCTTTTTGGCAACATAAGTGCTATCGGCAGACTGTTTTATGCTCTGTCCAAGGACAGGGTTTTGCCGGGAAAACTGGACAGGATATACGATAACGGAATTCCGAAGAGGGCTGTTGTGCTTGTGGGGGCTGTATCTATACTTATTCCCTTTGTTGGAAGAACAGCCATAGGCTGGATAGTGGATGTGACCACAATAGGGGCGACTATTATCTATGCACTTACCTGTGCTTCTGCGGTTAAACTTGCAAAGGATTCGGGAGATAAGAACGAGGCGAGGTTTGGTTATATCGGACTTGTCCTGATGGCGGTATTCGGTGGTTACCTGCTTATTCCCGACATTGTAACGAGAAGCACGATCTCAAAGGAAACATTCCTGCTGTTCATAGTATGGAGTGTTCTCGGTTTTGCGTATTTCAGGTACATATTGAAGAGAGATACAGAGAAACGTTTCGGCTCATCGGCCATAGTATGGGTAGCGCTTATGAGCCTTGTCTTTTTTGTGGCGTTTGTGTGGATGAAACAGTCGATGCTTGCTACGGATGACTCCACCAAGGCGGCTGTTCTCGAGCATTATGAGAGCATCGCGGAGGCCGACAGTGTTGAAGCTGCGGAAGTGGAGGCGTTTATTGAAAGCCAGTTCGCAATGAGGGAGAACATCACGACAAAAGTTGTGTTCATCACCATGATCGTTTTTGCGTTTGTCCTTGCCGTAATGCTTACCAATCATACATATATGTCGAAACGATCCCTCGAAAGCGAGATGAGAGCCAATACCGATTCCATGACGGGAGTCAGGAACAAGCATGCATTTTTTGTCCGGGAGAAGGAGATCAACGAAACGATTCTTGCGGGAACCGTCAGGAATTTTGCGATTGTCGTCTGCGATCTAAACGGCCTGAAAAAGGTCAATGATACACTCGGACACAAGGCAGGGGATGAATACATCATTGCGTCCGCAAGGATGATCGGAGAGATATTCCAGCACAGTCCTATATACAGAGTGGGGGGAGACGAATTCCTGGTGATCGTATCCGGAAGGGATTACAGCGTCAGGGGAGAACTTATGCGTATATTGCATGAGAGATCCAAAGACCATATAACAAACGGCGGCGCTGTTGTTTCGGGCGGTATCTCGGATTATATCCCCGACGTTGATTTCGAGGTCAATAACGTCTTCAACAGAGCCGACAAGAAGATGTATGAAGAAAAGAAACTCTTAAAGAGTCTCGGAGCCGCGTCAAGAGATGATGAGGCACAGACCGTACCTGAGAACACTTCCGCATCATCGCTTCCTGAGGGATTCATAGATGAGAGTGTTATTCTGAATGTCAGAAGAAGCATTCTGATCGTTGATGATGAACTGATCAACCAGCAGCTTCTCGGCAATATGATTGAGGATGATTACGAAGTGCTGTATGCCTCGGACGGAGAGGATGCCCTTGAAAAACTTGTTGAGCACAGAGAAGATATTGCCCTTGTAATGCTTGACATTTTGATGCCCAAAATGGGAGGAGTGGAACTCCTTGGCAGACTGAAGGAGGATCCGGAGTTCAGGATCATACCGGTTATTGTACTGACATCGGATCAGAACTCCGAAGTGGAATGCTTAAAGCTTGGTGCGGCTGATTTTATCCCCAAACCTTATCCGCTGCCTGAGGTTATCAAGGCAAGGATCAATAAGTGTATAGAGCTCTATGAAGACAGGAGTATTATTAGCTCCACTCAGAGAGACAGCCTTACGAATCTGTTTACTACCGATTATTTCCAGCGCTACGTCAAACTGTTCGACCAGCATTATCCGGACAATCCAATGGATGCGGTTGTTGTTGATATCAACAGATTCCATATGATCAACGAGCGGTACGGCAAAGATTTCGGCGACATGCTGCTTAGACGTGTAGGTGAGAGGGTACGGCAGCAGGCCAGAAAGCTCGGAGGTGTTACCTGCCGTCAGAGTGCCGACGTATTCTGTCTGTACACACCCCATTCCGATGATTATACGGATGTTCTGGAACGACTGTCCGACAAGCTTTGCGACGGGCTGGAACTTCCCGACGGAATGGATACATCCGTTTCCGACCGGATCGTACGCCTGAGGCTGGGAGTCTACTATAACGTGGACAAATCCATAGATATAGAAAGACGCTTTGACCGTGCCAAGATGGCTGCAAGTAATGTACGTGGCGACTACATAAATGCCATAGGCAGATACGATGAGGATATGCACAAGGAGATGATGTTCAGGGAGCGTCTTCTTGAGGACTTCAGAGCCGGACTTGATAACAGGGATTTTACCGTGTACTTCCAGCCGAAGTTTGATATCAGACATAAGAAGCCCATCCTTTCAAGTGCGGAAGCTCTTGTACGCTGGATTCATCCGGAACTTGGTATGATAAGTCCGGGACTGTTTATACCGCTTCTTGAGGAACACGGACTGATCCTGGAGCTCGACCGGTTTGTATGGAACGAGACTGCGGAATATATCAGAAAATGCAAGGATGACTTCGGATTTTCCGTTCCTATATCGGTTAATGTGTCGAGAATAGATATGCTGATGCCGGATCTTAAGGGTATATTCAAGGAGATCATGGAGAGATTTTCTCTTACGGCCGAGGATATCATTCTTGAGATCACCGAGAGCGCTTACACCGGAGATTCGGAGCAGATCATTTCCATGGCGGGTGAGCTCAGGGGAATGGATATGGGATTTCGGATCGAGATGGATGATTTCGGAACAGGCTATTCGTCTCTGGGTATGCTGTCCAATCTTCCTATAGACGTGTTAAAGCTCGATATGTCCTTTGTTAGAAATGCATTTGGCGAAAACCGGGATATGAGGATGATAGAGCTTATCATAGATATTGCCGATTATCTGAATGTGCCTGTGATTGCGGAGGGTGTTGAAACCGAAGAGCAGTATCTGACCCTTAAAGCAATGGGATGTGATATTGTCCAGGGTTATTATTTCTCCAAACCTCTTCCGAAAGAGGAATTTACACCGCTCCTTGAGGAAAGAAGCCATATAAAAATGCCTCGGCTTCCTGAGGGGCGCAGGAATCACACAAGCATCTCCAAGGCTCTTACAAATGATTTTGAACGCATTTACAATATTGATACCTTGTCGGACTGCTACCTTGAATTCTATTCGGGACCGAGAGGCGAACTGCAGCTTAAGGCCGACGGCTCGTCGTTCTATGATACCGGAATAGGGGAGATAACGAAGCATGTGGAGGCTGAGGATCGGGAAAGACTTCTGGCAACTCTTGCAAAGGATAATCTTGTGCAGTGGGCGAGATCCTCGGAAGTCTGCGAGATCCTGTACAATAATATAATTAAGAATGAACCGCAACCCTATGTTATGCGTACGATTCATACAAGAAACAGAGATGAAAATCATGTGGTAATAGGAATATCGCCACAGAAAACCGGCGGAAAAGTTTATTCATGATTTATCTTGTAACCTGTATGAATATATTTTATAATAACTGTCGGACAAAGGCGTCATGGATTATTTCATGACGCTTTTTTTAAAATCAAAATTCCGGAAGGAGACTGCGATGAAAAAAGAGGACATACTGAGCATGATCGATGAAGAGGGAGTGGAGTTCATAAGGCTCCAGTTCACTGATATATTCGGAAAACTTAAGAATATAGCGGTTACTCCCGGACAGATGAGCAAGGTGTTTGCCAACAAATATTCTTTTTACGGGGCTGCTGTTTACGGTAACAGATATGACCTTGATGACAAGCTGTATCTGTATCCCGACCTTGATACTTTCAGGATACTACCGTGGAGACCTCAGCAGGGTAAGGTTGCCAAGATATATTGTGATATTCACCTTGCGGACGGAACACCCTTTGAAAATGCTCCGAGGTATATATTAAAAAAGACTGTTGAAAAAGCGAAGGAAGACGGGTACAGCCTGATAGTCGATCCTGAGTGTGAATTCTTCCTGTTCCACACAGATGAGAACGGGCTTCCCACCACTACTTCCCACGAGCTGGCTGAATACATGGATGTGGGGCCTGTGGACTTCGGTGAAAATGCAAGAAGAGATATAGTTCTGATGCTTGAGGAGATGGGTTTTGAGATAGAGTCATCTCATCATGAGCATGCTCCTGCGCAGCATGAAATTGATTTTAAAGAGGACGATGCATTTGCAATGGCGGATTCCATCCAGACTTTCAAGTTTGCGGTAAGATCCATTGCCAAAAGATTCGGATTGTATGCGACATTTATGCCAATGCCGCGCCAGGGTGTTGCCGGCTCGGGAATGCATATTCGGCTGAGACTAATGAAGGACGGAAAAAATGCATTCATGAATCCTGACGGGGAGCCTTCGGATGAGGCAATGTGGTTCGCCGGTGGAATAATGGAGCATGCGAGGGGACTTGCTGCCATCGCCAATCCGACAGTCAACTCATACAAGCGTCTTCTGTCGGGACTTGATGCACCCTATATGATCAATTGGGCATCAAAGGGAGAAAAGGCACTCGTTAATATTGAAACTGAGACGGATGATGTCAAGGTTGAAATACGGTTCCCGGACGGTGCGGCCAATCCATACCTGCTCTTTGCCACATGTTTTGCAGCGGGACTTGACGGGATAAACCGAAAGATTTCTCCGGGAGAAGAGATGACTGCTGCGGGCGCCGGCTCGTTCGGACATCTTCCGGATGATCTTAAGGAAGCTTTGGATGAATTACAAAAAGATGATGTTGTAAAAAAAGCTTTAGGCAGTGAATTTACGGATATCTATACTAAGATCAAAGGTGATGAATGGCATGATTTTATCTCTGAGGTAACGGAGTGGGAAATTCGTAATTATCTGGCAAAACTGTAGGATTCGTGAGGAGATTCGATGGGCGCGATAATCGTGGCAATGCCCAAACATGAAGACTCGGAACGGATCGTATCGATCATCAGACAGAGCGGAATGGGGGAGGATACCCTCGTGTGTTCTTCGGGTTCGGAGATCCTGCGCAGGATAGAAGATATGGACATAAGTCTGATCATATGTACCCGTAAGCTCAAGGATATGGGATATGAGGAACTGCACGGATATCTTCCGCCGAAACTTAATCTGCTGCTTCTGACAAAAGATATACAGTTAGGTCTGTATTCGAGCAATATAATCGTTCTTCAGATGCCCTTTAGGACATCTGATCTTGTTAACAGCGCCCGAATGCTGCTACCCGAAGTGCTGTCGGAAAGACGCAACAGAGCGCCTTCAAGATCGGCGCTTGATAAGCAGACGATAGACAAGGCGAAAATGCTTCTCATGGCAAGAAACAACATGACCGAGCCGGAGGCATACAGATATCTGCAGAAGAACAGTATGGATATGGGAAGGACTTTAAGCGAAACTGCACACATGATCATTTCAATGATCGATGAATAAAGGCATTGACTCTTAGGAAAAGGCAGGAAAATCATATGGTTAAGATTAATGACAATTACAACAGACTTGAGGGAAGCTATCTTTTTTCCACGATAGCAAAGAAGGTTTTCGCTTTTACTGAAAAACATCCCGATAAGAAGGTTATAAGGCTGGGAATAGGTGATGTTACAAGGCCGCTTCCGCAGGCTGTTATTTCGGCGCTTCATTCGGCAGTAGATGAAATGGCGGACGAGAGTACATTTCGGGGATATGCCCCTGATAAAGGATATGATTTTTTGCGGCGGACAATTTGTGAAAATGATTTCCGACCAAGAGGCTGCGGTATAGACGAGGATGAGATATTTGTATCCGACGGGGCAAAACCGGATTCCGGAAATATTCAGGAGATTTTCGCGACTGACTCATCGGTTGCTGTATGTGATCCGGTATACCCGGTGTATGTTGATTCTAATCTGATGGCGGGAAGGCAGATCTCATATCTGCCCTGTGAAGCACAAAACGGCTTCAAGCCACAGGTTCCGGACAGGGAATACGATATTATCTATATATGCTCTCCGAACAACCCTACCGGAAGTGCGCTTACGAAGGCGGAACTTCAGCAGTGGGTTGATTATGCGGCGGGGTGCGGTGCTGTGATAATCTTTGATGCGGCATATGAAGCATATATCAGTGAGGAAGATGTGCCTCACTCCATATACGAATGCAAAGGTGCAAAAGAATGTGCCATAGAACTTCGTTCTTTTTCAAAAAATGCAGGATTTACAGGTCTTCGCCTTGGATATGCGGTAGTGCCGAAGGAACTTGCAAGAGGAGGGGCATCACTCAATTCACTGTGGGCAAGAAGGCATGCCACCAAATATAACGGAGCTCCGTATATAGTCCAGCGTGCGGGAGAGGCTGTCTATTCCGAAGAGGGAAAGAGGCAGGTAAGGGAGCTTGTTGACTATTATATGGGAAACGCGTCCTATATACTGTCCGGACTTACAAAAGCGGGATTTAAAGCCTTCGGAGGGGTTAATTCCCCCTATGTCTGGATGGCAACACCGGAG
>DGUG01000080.1:0-237 GCA_002394535.1 Lachnospiraceae bacterium UBA4316 | reverse complement strand
CAAGTTGGGACTTCTTTGATATGCTGCTTGAGAAGGCAAATGTTGTAGGAACCCCGGGAGTCGGATTCGGATCATGCGGAGAAGGGTATTTCAGGCTTACATCCTTCGGAAGCAGTGAAAACACGAGAGAAGCGGTGGACAGAATAGTTAATCTGATGGGCTGAGGACAGTTTTTCAAATGTCAAAATACCGTATGTCAAGATACAAAACCAATAACTTGACATACGGTATTTTTAT
>DGUG01000089.1 GCA_002394535.1 Lachnospiraceae bacterium UBA4316 | reverse complement strand
TTTCCGCCTGCTTCATACAGTCCCATGATCCCGTTGGGAATACCGAGCTTGCCCTGTCCGGCAAGTCCGCCAATACCGAGTATCTCGCCCTTTTTGACTTCAAGAGATACGTTTCTTACCGTCTCTCCCGGCATATCCACCCAGAGCCTGTCTATCTTCAGAACCGTAGGAGCATCTTCCGGGATCGTTCTTGCCCCATCGTTAGTGCGGCCTTCGACGCTGCGCCCCACCATGCTCTTGGTAATGGATGCGACGGTCATGTTTTCAGCCTTCTCGCACTCCACGAGAACGCCGTCACGCATTACCGCAACCGTATTACATACCGATAATATTTCCTGTAATCTATGTGTAATGAAAATGACTGATATTCCACGCTCGGACATGCCGCGGATGCTGTCAAGAAGTGCCTCCGCTTCTTTTTCCGTAAGGACAGCCGTTGGCTCATCGAGTATCAGGAGCCGTAGCTGCTCTTTGGATAGCTCCCTTGCAATTTCCGTAAACTGCTTGTGTCCCACAGGCATGGTGTTTATCATCATGTGCCTGTCTATGGCAACGCCCATCTTCTCAACGGACTCCTTCGCCCGCCTGTCCATTTCGGCGCGGTCAAGGGTGTTCAGTCTCTTTCCGAATATTTCCGAAATAAAGTTATACTTTTCGGGCTCCCTGTTTAACAGAATGTTCTCTGTTGCATCAAATCCCGGTATAAGCGAAAACTCCTGGTGAACCATGCCGATTCCGGCAGCAATAGCTTCAAACGGGGATGAAAAGTTTACCTTTTCGCCATCAAGGAATATGTCTCCGCCGTATCCCCCGGTCTCGGCAATGTCCGCCGCACCGAAAAGTATTTTCATAAGTGTCGATTTTCCCGCACCGTTTTCTCCGCAAAGCCCCAAAACCTCGCCTGCGCGAAGTTCGAGATTAATGTCTGTCAGGACCTGATTTCCGAAGAAATCCTTCTTGATCCCCTGCAGCTTTAAAAGCGGTGCATTTACTGTATCCATCAAATATTATTACCCTTCCAAAAACAATCATCATCACAATAAGATGAGGAGGAACATAGGCAAGCCTTGTCCTCCCCACCGATATCAGTTTCTTAATTACTTAATCGTGAAGTATTTCTCGGGAACCTCAACCTTTGTTGAACCCATGTACTTTCCGGGATCGCCCATGATGTATGTATCCTGATAGATAAGGAAAGTATTGTCTGATTTTACGCCTGTTTCGGCATTTGTGTACTTGCTTCCGTTCCACTCGGCCCCGGGTGAGAATACCTCGTAAGCCTTTGAGATGTCATCGATATCCGTAAGCTCGCTTGTGCCGAGAATCACGTTTCTTGCGTGCTCTGCAAGACCGGCGGAAACAGTGTAGCCGTATGAATATGCCCATGTTCCGAATCTGCCTGCGCCGCCCTTTTCAACGATGGCTGACTCAACCTTTGCAAGAATCTTTTCAAAATCGCCTGCTTCCTGTGTAAGGTCAAGGCCAAGTGCTCCGGGATATCCCATAAGAGGTGAAGGAAGGTCTGCTTCGATGAAGTAACCGCCGTGCTCAAGAAGCATCTTGAGAAGGGGCTCTGTGTGAGCATCGTTTGTACAGAAGTAAGCTGAATTTGTTCCGTACTTCTCAACCCACTCGGGAACATGCTCAAGGATATATGCCTGTGCTCCGGGAACACCTACATCTGTTGTGGGGTCGGGAGCTGTCTCCATCTCAAACTTCATTCCGAACTCTTCACACGCAGCCTTCATGATGGCAACACGCCTTGACATTGTCTCGTATGACAGATGACGGGGGAATGAAATGTGTACGAATGTATCACATCCCAGCTCATGAGCTGTACGGATCATAAGGTATCCGCGTGCTACAAAGTCATTGTTTACAACAAGATCTGCTGCAGAACCGATCTCGGGAAGGTCCTCGTGTGACTCACCTGCGATACAGATGATGTCAGGTCTTCTCTCCTTGATCTGACGGAAAGCTTCCGTTGTACCGGGAATTGCCTGGTTAACGATGATAGCCTTCATATCCGGATCATCCGAAAGGTTTACGATAGTCTGGATCGTTGTCTCAAGCTCTTCCGTGAAGTTATCGGGATAGATTGCAAGTGTAACCTTGTCTTCGCCGTACTTTGCCTGGAAAGCCTCAGCACCTCTTCTGTCATCTTCGGACTGTGAAACAGAACCTGTTACGATACCGATGTGAAAATCATCGGATACCTCTTCCGTCTCAGCAGCATCATCTGTTGCAGCCTCAGCCTCTGTTGCATCTTCTGCCTCTGCTGCCTCTTCTGTTACTTCTTCTGCTTCGGTATTGTCTACGTTCTCAATTGTAGCAGTAGCAGCCGATCCGCCACATGCTGCAAGAGAAAAAGCCATAGCGCACGCCAAAACAGCACTGATCATTTTCTTTTTCATAAGTTCCTCCTTATAACGCTAAAAATAATACTAAAATATTATACATTGTTTTGCGCTTATTTCAACCGGAATTTGGTTTTTCCCTTCATTAAAGAGTATGTTGTTAAAGATATGGAATATGTGATAAAATGATTTTAAATAACTTGCTTACAGGTGTCATCAAATGGAAGACGATATTTTTCTCCAACTTTCCAGTCTGTTTGACGGAGACAATTCCCCGAAGAAGAACAGCAATCAGGGAAGTTACTCTTCTGAATACGGCGGTAATCCGGACTCTACGATGTTTGTTACCGATAACATGGTCTATCCGGATATCAAGCCGAAGAAGAACACAGGCGGAAGGCGCAACATAGTTATTATAGATGATGATTTTTCAACGCTGGATTTAATGAAGATATACCTCCAGCGCGATTTTGACGTGGAGACATTCGATAACCCGAAAAATGCCATTTTTTACTTAAACGGTACGGTACCGGACATGATCTTCATAGACTGTTACCTTGACACCATGGCTACCAAGAAGGTTTTGGGAATAATCAGAACCTACAAAGAGCTTGCCGGCATTCCCATAATATACCTTGCCGAGCCTTCGGAGCAGGCTGCAATTGAAAACAAGCTCCCGGAGGGGGTTGTGGACATCATTTCAAGGCCGGTCAGCCGTGGAGATCTCCAGCGTATGCTTGATAACTATATCAAGGATGAGCCGGAAGAGCCGGAGGAAGATACCGACAAGATTTATTAACTCTCTATGAAGACCATCTCTTCATATTTGCTCTCATCCGGATTGCAGTCCTTCCATTGGGGAAGCTCTTTTCCGTCGTATCCTGCGCCGTTTGGATTCCCGCATTTAATAAAATTACTCCAATAGTCACACATGCGTCTGGCAAGTTCATAATGTCTGCCATTGTACGGTCTCCAGCACTTCTGAATAGTCTCGAAAAAGAACCACAGATCACATGAGTGAAAATCACCCGGGTCATCATATCCGGGAATGGAAGATGCAAACCTGTAAACATACAGAGGCGAGCGTCTGTTGTTACTCATATGTGCATATGCAACCTCTTTGACACTGTTTTCCACAACGTTGAAATACCTGACCCCGCTCTTTTCTATGATATCTGCCTTAATCTTCAAAACACTCTCATCTGCACGTGTGGGAAGTTTATCCACAAACTCATCCTTCGTGTACCCGGCAAACATGGGCAGATCCGGTGTTTTACCTTCAAGGATCATTCTGTAGGGATCTTCCGTAACATACACCCCGTCAATACACGGTACGAACCGCGGATGTGTTTTGGCATATTCGGCATAAGCATCCCTTATGGCTACAGAGTCCATATTTCTGGCCTCTTCTACCGATCTGCATCCGATAAAACTTATGAACTCTTCTCCGTTTGCCTCAGCCGTCCTAAGGGGTTTGGGCTGTATTATATCGTCGGAATAGAAGGGATTTCTGATAAATCCGCTAAATACGGAAGTCTTTTTGATCATTTTGGCGGCATCGGGATTTGCGAGCGCAAATGTTACACTTGCTCCGCCGGCTGACTGTCCCGCAAGAGTGATATTATTGGAGTCTCCTCCGAAGGCAGCTATATTTTCATACACCCATTCAAGACCTGCCTTCTGGTCGAGGAGTCCGAAATTCGTGGGGTGCATGGGATCATCCGATGTAAGAGAAGGGTGCGCCATAAATCCGAACACCCCCAGCCGGTACGCGATGGATACGACTATGACTCCGTGCCTTGCAAGCCGCTCTCCGTTAAACTCCATCTCTGCGGTATATCCCCACTGAAAAGCACCTCCGTATATCCATACAAGCACCGGAAGCTTCTCGTCAGTGCTTTTTGCACCGGTCCATACATTCAGATAGAGGCAGTCTTCACTTACCGGAATATCCGGATCAACGTGCCATTCCCGGCAATATATGTCATCTCCGACTCCGGGCTGATCCTGCATGGATACAGGACCGAATTCATAGCAGTTTCTGACCTCTTCCCAGTCTTCGCAAGGCTTAGGAGCCCGCCACCTGTTATCTCCCACCGGCGGCGCCGCAAATGGAATTCCCCGAAACACCGTTACCCTCGGGTCATCCGCCGGTAGCCCCTTCACCTTTCCGCTTTTTGTAATTGCGGTTCTGATCATTATTATCTCCTTGTACTCATCATTGCACGGGTGAGTAGTGCAGCCCCTGCTACGGATACTATCGATCCTATGACAAGCATGGCCTTTACTCCCATGTGATCAAGTATTACTCCGCACAGAAGGGAACTGAATACTCCCGAAAGCGTAAAGCAGCTTGTGACAAATGCCTGTCCCTTAACCTGGTCTGTCTCACTTATGTTCTGACTGACGTAATACGCCGATGCCGGTATGAACACCGCATAGGCGAGAAGCTGCATTGACTGACTTATGTAAACCATAGGTATATTTGTGGCAAGTGTCATAACAAGGGCTTTGAGTGTAAATGCAATACCGGAGATCACCAGCATTACGCGCATTGACAGTTTCTTTGAAAACAATGTCATGGCAGCCATAGTGGGAAGCTCCAGAAAAGCTGCAATAAATGTGGCGTAACCGAGATGCTTTTCACTTCCTCCCAGGGGCCGTACTATCTGTATCAGGTAATCGTTGAGCATATTGTGGGTGAAGAATATCAGCACCGTACCTGCAAGCATCAGCATAAATGCAGGATACTTCCCTAAAAAAGCGGTAAGGGATGAGGCCTCACTTCCTTTCGCGAGATTGCCGGTCTCGCCCTCTCTGATGCTTTCCCCGGAGGCACTCTTACTATCACCGGTTACCGCGTCCTTCGGAAGTTTGAAGAAATACACGATGACCATCTGTACCGCCATTATTACAATGTTAAGATACAGAAGAATCCTGACGCCTTCCCTTTCGACTATTCTTCCCACCAGTGCAGATGTTATGGCGAATCCCGCAGAGCCGAGACCTCTTGCAAGGCCGTATATAATGTTTATCCCATGATTTTGATACTCGAAGTTAAGTGCCGTCATTACCGGCATATAAGTAAACTGTATCATATAGATAAGGGCGAACACGATAAACACAAGTATCTTGCTGGTATCCGCCACCAGAAGCAGCGCCGAGCCCGCTGCTATAATTCCGGCACATATGATCATCACATTTCTGTTGGTAAAAAACCCCTGCCTGTCTATAAGGGAAGCCACCATAGGCTGTGCCAGTGCCGACATGATATTGGCCACTGCCAGAAGAACACCTATCTGGGTATTGGTAAATCCTCTGTCCAGCAGATACACCGCCGCATAAGCGTGCACCGTGCAAAAGGCCATAAAGTATGTGATATTTATAAGTGTATATCGTAATGTTGAAAGCTTCATTTTGTCACCTTTTTTGAAGCAGACACTCCGGAATGATTTTCACTCCCCGGGCACGGCATATAACTGATGTCGGACCGTCATAGGACAAGCTTTTTCCGTATGAATCCGTTACCGTACAGCCGGCTTCCGTTGCTATGAGAGCCGCTGCGGCGTAATCCCACACCTGTATGCGAAGTTCAAAATACAAACTGCATCTTCCCGTTGCAACACAGCACATATCCCATGCTGCTGTCCCCGAGCGCCTAAGATCCACACACTCGGGCAAGAGCTTTCTTGCCATATCAAAAGTCATATCCTGCAGTTCCGTATAGTAAGGCGCGGTACCGAATACCGCCAGAGAATCGCTAAGGGGCCTGTCTGATGATTCTATCCTCTCACCGTTTAAATATGCGCCTTTTCCGGCTATGGCGCGGTACATCTCATCATCAAAAGGATTATAGACTACCCCGATATGCGGCTTGCCGTCAAGCAACAGCCCTATCGAAATAACAGAAGGCCGGTACCCATAGATAAAATTTGAAGTACCGTCAATAGGATCGATAATAAACACATAGCCCGACTTCATCCTGTCGGTGAATTCGTCCTGACCCTCCTCCTCTCCTAGAAATGCCGCCTGCGGAAGTATGCTTCCAAGCATCTGTATCAGGAATTCCTGGATTTTCTCATCCGTCTGTGTGCAGAAATTGGCATGTCCCGATTTCTCCTTGACCTTCGGGTCGGAAGCCTCAAGCATTATCCTTCCGGCCTTTTGGGCAACTTCACATATCTTTTCTAAAATCAGACTTTCTTCGCTCATATTAACCTTTTAATTCAATTACCTTTTTGCAGTTGGGATTGGGGCAAATTACGGATGATTTCATAACATCGGCCTTAAACACCCTGCCACAGTCAGGACATGATATTCCCATATATTGAACATCCGCAACTGATTTTACACCGCCGACAACGTTTTCTAGATCTTCAATATCAATCGCTTTATTCTTATCCAATTCAATTCTCCTATCTATTGGCAAACTTTAATAAGCATCGGGTAAACACAGATTTTTAAACATGATAACAGAAATGTCTGATCGACTCAGAATTATAATTTTCCATATTTTGCTTCATACGCAGCGATTACAGTCGCCTGATCCGCAACTTCCTGCTTAAGAGCATTATTCTCCTTCTCCATGAGTGCCTTGCCCTCAGAGAAACCCTTAGCATGGCCTTCTGCATGACCTTCTGCGCGACCCTTATCATAGCTTATCTTCTTCTCGCTTTCGATATGAAGATCTTCGTCATAATCCGTAAGGAATGAATCAGTATAGGCAGCCTTGTTGGATACAAGAAATCTCTTGATCACAAAGCTGTCCGGCATATCTTCAAGTGTCTTTGTTATAGCTTTTCTTACTGACATTTGCTTACTGTACCTCCTCTCGGTCTCTATCGTCCATGCGTATTCGTAGAGCGGTCTGCACTTCTCAAGAATCTCACGGTTATGTCCGTAGTTGATATTTAACATTGTAGTTTTAACCAATACATCCGCTTCCATTCCCTTAAACCTTTCCGGAAACAAATTGCTTAGTTTAAGTACTGTTTTCTCCGGCTCATCTGTTGTTCCGTTGTAGAACACCAGCAGTTTGGGAAACGGTATTGTTATAGGCGCACTGCTGTATTTATCCAGATTATTTTCCGCCAAATACCTCTTGTACAGGCTTGCGGTATATTCAAGCTGACGAAGCGGCATATTCGGATTGAACGTGCTCTGGTGCTCATAAAGACTCATAACGGAATCAAGAATAAATGAAACATCATTCTTAACTCCCATAAACAGTGCCTCTTCTAGAGTGTTAAACTCGATCACGTCCGGATCCTGGTAATCAGATCCGTTTACTGCATTGTACAGCGACAGTGTCCACTGCCGGTTCTGCTGTCTCCCGAATATAAGGCAGAACAAAGTGTCCTTGCGCTTGCGGTTAACAATATTCCATTTTCTTCTGAATCTCAATAGCTATTCTCCTTTCATTATAAAACGATTAATGAATCCTTTGCAATGGTATCTGTGGCGAATTGCCTGATCTGTTCACATGAATTGTGAATTTGATATGCCATTTGCGATGTGCCAAGAACATAACACATACAGAAGAAAAAATCAAACCTAGTTTACCTTTTGACATTGCTGATCCCGGCAAGTATCTCCGCCGGATCAGCATCCAAAGGGTACTTACTCACGACGTCATATATCGGCTTGATCTCTTCAACAGTAGATTCAAGTTCATCAGAAATAACGTCCAGAGTTTTTCCTCTGGCTATCTTTTTCTGAATCAGGTTAATCTTATCAATCTCAACTCCTTCTTCACGACCTTCTTCACGACCTTCTTCACGATCAAACCGTCTCTGCTTCTCTTCATCATATTCGTATATACTCATCTTGATCACCTGTGCCTTGTGCTTAAGCAGGAAATCCTTCAGGATTCCCTGTTTGATACAATCGTTAACTGCATTCTCAACAGCCTTCTCTACAATCATGTTCTCACGATTCTTACGTACCATCGAAATAAACGATGCATAATCCTGCAATGTCTTGCAGTTCTTCAGAACCCTGTTGTTACTGCCGTTGTTGATGTTTATAATCTTCACAACCAGCTCAAGCTGAGGATCCTTCTCCTTCTTCTCGAACATTTCCGACAGGCGATACTCCCTAATCGATCCCATATCCCCGGTTCCGTTATAAAACACAACAAAATGCGGTGTCGGGATAGAGAGTCTCTTACTTCCGTAAATGTTCAGCTCCGCTGTCATCTCCTGAAGCAGATCCGCCACATAGAACAGGTCCCTGAGTGGAAGATTCGGATTCAGCGTGGACTGATGCTCATACAGGTTCAGATCATCCTGAAACACAAACGAAACATCGTTACGCATGCTGACATAGATCGCCTCTTCAAGAGTGTTGATCATAAGGTCATCGGCATTAGTATATGCTGTATTATTCACAGCGTTATACAGTTTCAGCAGCTCGTTCCTGTCATTTCCGAATAAAAGCCTGAACACAGTATCCTTGTACTTCTTGTTAACTCTTTTTTTACCCATAACTAACCTCCATAGACGATAATAATGCAGGAAAATATGGATAACCCCGTTCTCTCCCTGCTTAGACAATATGTAATTGATAAAGCAGGAATTTCAAAGATGATTTCTTGAATTGAAAACCAGATCTGTGAGGCGTCCCTCGTTAGAAACGACTGCTTTGAC
>DGUG01000179.1 GCA_002394535.1 Lachnospiraceae bacterium UBA4316 | reverse complement strand
GAGGCTGAGATAAGAGGTCACAGAAGAACTTATGTCGGAGCGATGCCCGGAAGAATAGCTGTAGGGCTCAAGAATGCCGGCGTTAAGAATCCCCTTATGCTCCTCGATGAGATAGACAAGATGAGCAATGATTTTAAGGGAGACCCTTCAGCGGCCCTTCTTGAAGTGCTTGACAGCGAGCAAAATTCCAGATTCTCCGACCACTATATCGAGATTCCTGTAGATTTGTCGGAAGTTTTGTTTATAGCCACGGCCAATTCACTTGCGGACATTCCGAGACCTCTTCTTGACAGGATGGAAGTCATTGAAGTCAGCAGTTATACGGAAAATGAGAAGATCCATATCGCAAAGGAGCATCTGCTTCCGAAGCAGATCAAAAAGCACGGACTTGCGGAGAACCAGTTACGTATAGCGGACACTGTATGGCCGGATATTGTGAGCGGTTATACGAGAGAAGCGGGAGTCAGATCTCTTGAGAGGAAAATATCCGCTATCTGTCGCAGAACCGCCCGGATGATCTATCAGGACGGCAAGAAGAGCATCAGGGTCAACAAGGGAAATCTCTATGATTTTCTGGGAGTACGCAAGTACGAGCAGGACAAGAAGAATGATACGGACGAGGTAGGTATCGTCCGGGGGCTTGCGTGGACAAGCGTTGGCGGCGATACACTTTCGATAGAAGTAAACGTAATGCCCGGAAAGGGCGAGATACTGCTTACCGGACAGCTTGGCGATGTAATGCGTGAGAGCGCGCAGGCCGGAATGAGCTACATCCGCTCCATCGCATCAAAGCACAAGATCAGAGCCGATTATTTCAGAAAACATGATTTTCACCTGCATATCCCCGAGGGGAGCGTGCCTAAGGACGGCCCTTCAGCCGGAATTACCATGGCAACGGCCCTTTATTCCGCAATAACGAACAGGAAGGTTCGCTGCGATGTTGCGATGACAGGTGAGATAACGCTTCGCGGGAGAGTCCTTCCAATAGGAGGCCTGAAGGAGAAAATCCTTGCAGCCAAGAACGCGGGTATCAGGAAGGTGCTTGTGCCGCGCCAGAATACGAAGGATATAGAAGAGCTGGAAAAGGAGATCACCCAGGGGCTGACGATAGTGTTTGTGGAGCATATGGATGAGGTAATTAAACATGCTATACTGTAAGTGTGGGTCCTGTCTGCACTGCGCCAGTCGCTCAAACAGTCCTCGCCGCTTCGCGTCTGCGGAACTCGCTTGGTGGCATCAGTGCAGCCACCCACACTGCTGTGGTAAGAATACATGGTTATAAAGAATGTTAATTTGGAGATTGTGTGCGGGCCTACGAGCAAGCTTCCGGCAAATAAGCTGCCCGAGGTTGCCTTTGCCGGCAAGTCGAATGTGGGCAAGTCTTCGCTTATCAATGCGCTCATGAACCGCAAAAGCTATGCAAGGACCAGTGCGCAGCCCGGCAAGACGCAGACGATCAATTTCTACAATATCAATGAAGAGATTTACTTTGTCGATCTGCCCGGATACGGCTACGCCAAGGCTTCAAAGGTTGAAGTTGAAAAGTGGGGGAAGATGATCGAGAAGTATCTTCACACGTCAAAACAGTTGAAATGTGTGTTTTTGCTTGTGGATATAAGGCATGACCCCGGAAACAACGATAAGATAATGTATGAGTGGGTTACAGCCAACGGTTATACGCCGGTTATTATCGCCACGAAGCTCGATAAGATTAAAAGAAGCCAGATAAACAAACAGATTGCCGCGATACGAAGCGGGCTTGGGGCAAAGGAAGCGGTTATAATTCCTTTTTCGGCAACGAGCAAGCAGGGCAGGGAGGAAATATATGAAATCATCGACCAAATACTTGAAGATACTGTTTAATTATCTGTTTGCGATAATCATAGCTTGTCTTGTGCTTATTGTACTGCCACGGGCGCTTGCATTTTTCTGGCCCTTTGTGGTGGCGGCGATTATCGCTGCTATTGCCAATCCGCTTGTAAGATTTCTTGAGAAAAAAATGAAAATACGGCGTAAGGCAGGCTCGATAGTCGTTATAGTACTCACACTTGCTGCTGTAGCAGCGGCTGTCTACGGAATTGTATATCTGCTTGTAACCGAAATCGTGGGATTTTTCTCAAGCGCACCCGATATGTGGGCTAAGGTTAATTCCTCGATACGAGCAATTACAGCCGAGATAGGCCACAGATTTGCATTGCTTCCAAAAGGAACAAGGGATTTCTTCGATAATCTCGGAAATAATATATATGATGCACTCTCATCCGTAGGCTCATCCATCGGAGAGCGTGTGGCCGAATCGGCAAGCAACGGTGTCAAAAATGCACCGCTTTTCCTTGTGGGGATCGTGATGTGCGTGCTTGCAAGTTATCTGTTTGTAGCAGAGCGTGAGCAGATCGCTAAGTTTGTATCAAAGATAATGCCGGAGCATCTGACAGAGCGGTTCAACATAGTCACGAAGACGATGAAGTCAGCGGTCGGCGGGTATTTTAAGGCGCAGTTTAAGATCATGGGTGTGGTCTATATAGTCATTTTCATAGGACTGCTGATACTTAGGGTAAAATACGCATTCCTTATTGCGCTGCTCATAGCATTTCTTGATTTTCTCCCGCTTTTCGGAACGGGTACGGTTATGTGGCCCTGGGCGGCCTATGCTCTCGTGCAAAGGGATTATAAGTTTGCCATCGGGATGATGGTTATATGGGGTCTTTCCCAGCTTGTGCGCCAGCTCATTCAGCCCAAGCTTGTGGGAGATTCGCTGGGAATGCCGGCAATTCCGACTATAGTGCTGCTGTATGTGGGCTTTAGGGTCGGAGGTGCAATGGGGCTTATCATTGCGGTCCCGATCGGAATGATCGTTTACAATCTGTATCGTGCAGGTCTTTTCTCAAATTTCATATACAGCACGAGAATGCTGCTCAATGATTTTCGCAGAATGCGTATATTTACAAGCGAGGAGCTGAAGCAGGAAGGAATCGAAGAGACGGATACGGGATTTACAAACAAAGACAATTGAGTGCCACGGGGACGGACGCTCGCTCCCCGTGATATTTAAGGTTGGAGGCATTGATGATTGGAATTCTTGCCAAGATGTTTATAAAGGATTATGCGAATACATCGAATACGCGTGTACGCCATGCATACGGCGTGCTTTGCGGCGCGACCGGTGTATTTTTTAATATTATCCTGTTTGCAATTAAACTGGTCGCGGGTTACATCTCCGGTTCCGTTGCCATAGTAGCCGATGCTTTTAACAACTTAAGCGATGCAGGCTCATCCATCGTCACTATGGTCGGATTTAAGATGGCGGGTCAGAAGCCTGATCCCGAGCATCCTTTCGGACACGGAAGAATAGAATATGTGACCGGACTGATCATTTCGATGCTCATTATTCTGATGGGATTCGAACTTGTAAAATCATCTGTCGAAAAAATCATTCACCCGGAGAAGATTGTGCTCACGCCGGCAGTTGCGGCGATACTTCTGATTTCCATTGTTGTAAAGCTTTACATGTATTTTTACAACAACGGGACCGGGGAGAAGATATCATCCGCTGCAATGAAAGCAGTTGCCCTTGACTCATTTACCGACTCTGTCGCAACTCTTGTTGTCCTCGCATGTGCACTGATCAGCCATTATACCGGATTGATGATTGACGGATGGTGTGGACTTGCTGTGTCGGCATTTGTATTGTATGCGGGTTTTTCGGCGGCAAAGGATACAATAGATCCGCTTCTCGGGAGCAAACCGTCAAAAGAGTATGTTGAGGCCATTGAGAAGTTTGTGACGTCCTATGATGATGTTATAGGGATACACGATCTTGTGATACATGATTACGGCCCGGGAAGAACAATGATCTCCCTTCATGCGGAGGTGCCGGCAAACCGTAACATCATCGATGTTCATGATACTATAGATAACATAGAACGCCGTATTAATGCGACTCTCGGATGCTCGTGTGTAATCCATATGGACCCTGTTGTTGTTAACGATGAGGCAACGGAAAGGATGAAGCGGCTGTGCATGCTTATTGCCAAAAGCGTGGACGAGAGCTTCACAATCCATGATTTTCGGATGGTAAAGGGACCATCCCATACAAATCTGATATTCGATGTTGTGGCTCCTTTTGACTGTAAACTGTCGGAAGAGGAGATACGAAACACTATCTGTGCCAAAATAGAGAGCCTGCCCGGAAACCATTTCGGAGTGGTCGACATAGACAGACCCTACTGTTAAGAAGATTCCCGGTGTCTTGCCCGGTTCAGGTGGATTCTGGTATCATTCATGCCCAGTACAAGATCATATTTGATTTGTGAAGCAATGCTTTTTAGAACCTTTGCATTGCTGAATGTATATGAAAGTGCCGCATCCTGAAGTAATGGATTAAATCCGATACCCGTATCTCTGACGGAAATGATGATCTCATCTTCAGTATCCCACAGCAACACATCTATTGAAACCTTTGTATCGCTGTTTGCAAGGGCGATGCCGGTCAGAATTTCCTCCAGAGCAAGACAGGTGATTACCGCTGTCCGGTGATCGGTCCGATCTTCAATATATCGGGACGCTTCCTCTGAAAGCTTCACTATTTCCTGAGGGTCTGTTTCGACCGAGAACTCACAGCCGGCAAGTTCATTGTTTAGCGGGAGCAGATATTTTCTTCTCTTTGGGGATTTTCTCCCGTATGTATCCCACAAAAGAAGCATGATGATCAGAATGGCGGTAATGGTTTCCGCACTGATCAAAGCAAACCAGACACCCCTCATACCGAAACGTGGAACCAATAGATAAGCCAGAGAGACGGGCAACAGTAACCCCTCCAGGGTTGTTACGGCAGCCGACAGCTTTTTTTGTTCTATCGCCTGAAAATAGTAGTTCATCAAAAATGTAAAGGCCAGACCCGGATAAATCGGTGTAAAGACACGGATTGCCCTGCAAAAATAGTCAGCGTCCGGTGACGCTGCCGCTCCGAACAGCCATAAAAGGGAACGTGGAAAAGCAGAGAAAACACTGACCATAAGCAGGGCTGTCACTAGTACAATTCTGACAGAATGTTTTAAAACAAAGCGGGTTCTGTCGTAATCCCCCTCATGAGAGTAAATTCCTACTATAGGAGACATTGTCTGCGCGGTTCCGGTGAAAAAGATATAGGCGAGTGACATACTGTTTCTGCATATGGTGTATGCCTGCGCTCCGAGTGGACCGCCATAGGAAAGAACAAGATTGTTGGTGATCTGGACGCTGATCATCAGATACAGCCAGATGGCAGCAGTAGGGATTCCTTTTTGGCAGATTGCCGAGATATCTTCCAGAAACAGTTTCGGGCCGTTCGGAATCGGATTTATAAGCTTAAACTGTCTTTTGGGATAAGGTTCGTAGCGGAATATAAGGAATAACAATCCGCAGATATATCCGATGATGGTGGCAAGTGCCGCACCTCTGAGCCCTGTTCCCAATCCCTTCATCAGGACGCAGTCCATAAGCAGGTTGACTCCGTTAGAGATCAGAATCGAATGAGATGCCATTTTTGCACAGCCGTCCGCCCTGACAAAAAAAGAAAGACTCATCAGCAGGCACATTAAGGGGAAGCCAAGAACCAGCACAGAATAGTATTCTAAAACATCTGTCCGAAGATTGAGATCACCGCAAAGTACAGAGACAATCTGATGCCGGAATAGTGTTCCGAAGATTGCAACAAGTGTTGCGACTACGACAGCGGAAGTGACAGAGACGGAAAAGATCCTGCATCCTTTGATCTTTTCGCGGTCTGCCTGGGCATTGGCCGCAATCAGGCTTCCTCCGATTCCAAACATTCCGTAAAATAGGCTTGTAAAAGCCACAATGGGAAAGCACAGTTGAACTGCAGGCAGCCGGTTTACCCCGAGGAAAGTGCTTACCAGCAGGGCATCCACGAAAGCAGCCATGTTGTTTGCCATGGAAATAGACAGCGTCGGGAAAAAGAATTCCCGGAACTTATCTGTAATCAGCTGATATCTGCGTTTACTCATTCTGACGGATATTCCTTTATCGTAAAGGCCTTCAGCCTGCGGATTCCTTCCCGGATATTATCTTCCGAATTTGCAAAACACAGTCTCAAATATCCTTCTCCCATAGAACCGAAAGCCGTTCCGGGAATACTCATCACTTTTGCCTCCTTAAGAAGCCGGAGGGAGAAATCTTCAGATGATATTTTATAACGGTCCGTAATCCCTTTTATGTTAATAAAAATGCAAAGGGACCCTTCGGGCTTGATGGGTTTTATGCCCGGAATATCGCGAAGACCGTCATAAATTATATCGCGTTTTCTTTCATACTCCAGCCTCATATTTTCTATATGACCCGGCGATCCGTTAAGGGCCGCAGCACCGGCATGCATAATGAATGTAGGTGGTACAGAAGCAACTGTTTGCTGGATCATGGCCATGCTTTGTATAATGTCTCT
>DGUG01000173.1 GCA_002394535.1 Lachnospiraceae bacterium UBA4316 | reverse complement strand
GTGCTCATGATACCTGACTTGATCGTTGCAAGATCATTAAGAGCCTTAGCCATGGGAGCTAAGCAGTTTGTTGTACATGAAGCAGCTGAGATGATCTTGTCATCCTTTGTAAGTGTTTTGTGGTTAACGTTATATACGATAGTAGGAAGATCATTTCCTGCAGGAGCTGAAATAACAACCTTCTTGGCGCCGGCATTGATGTGTGCCTGAGCCTTTTCCTTGGATGTATAGAAACCTGAGCACTCAAGAACTACGTCAACATCAAGTTCACCCCAAGGGCAGTTGTTTGCATCGGGCTCTTTGTAAATCTTAAGAGTCTTGCCGTCAACCGTGATTGAATCTTCACCGGCTGAAACCTTGTCAGCGAGTGCGTACTTACCCTGTGCGCTGTCATACTTAAGAAGATGAGCCAGCATCTTGGGTGTTGTAAGATCGTTGATTGCTACTACTTCGTATCCGGGAGCTCCGAACATCTGTCTGAATGCAAGACGTCCGATACGACCGAAACCATTGATTGCTACTTTTACTGCCATGTTTAAATCCTCCTAAACATTTAATAATTATTATTGTGATAAAGCGCAATGTAAGCGCTAAATAACCAGCACGTCTATTTTACACACATCACTTGGAAATTACAACAGTAATTTTAAATTGTAAAGAACGAGACTGCTTCCGTCAGATGCTCATTGATTGCACGCATCTCTTCCGTCTGTGCCTGGGTGTCCGTGCAGGCTCCCGTTACGGTTGAGCAGCTTGCGGATACTTCCTCCGCGCTTGCACCGAGTTCCTCCGAGATAGCTCCCAGGTCTGTTGTCGCATTTGTGAGTTCATCCTTAATCCTGTCAAGTGATTCTGCCATGCCTGATATTGCAGCTATTCCGTTAACACTCTCATTTACGGCACCGGACAGTACCGTGAACTTGCCCTGAGTCTCCGTAATGTATCCTCTTTCAGTCTCGATGATCTCTCTTACCTTATCCGCAACACTTACTGTCTCGCTTGATATTGATGTAACCTTCAATACTATTTCGTTGATCTTCGCCGCATTCTCGGAACTGCTCTCCGCAAGCTGCTTGATAGAGTCAGCAACAACAGCAAATCCTCTTCCTGCTTCTCCGGCACGCGCTGCCTCGATCGAAGCATTAAGCGATAAGAGCTGAGTCTGGTTTGCAATCTCGTCAATCATCTGAACCGATTCGGATATGGCCTTGACAGCCTCGTTTGTATCATTGATCTTGTCACTGATCTCCTCGACAGCCGTAACACTTTCATTACTTGACCGAAGCACTGTGTTCATATATTCGGAAGCTTCATTGTTTGCTACCATAATCTCATCCGAAGCGTTCTTTAAAATATTGATGTTTTCATTCAGGCTTTCAATATTGTTGCCGAGTTCAACTGCCTTCTCAGCCATATCCTGCGCCGATTGTGCAACTGACTGCGATGTTTCAGCGACTTCATTTATAGCCATATTTATCTGGCTGACGCTTTCAACATTATGACCTGTCTTGTCATCAACCTCAACAACCGCTCCGCTGAGGCTTCCCGCAGATGTCTTAACAAGACCAATAGAGTTCTTGAGGGCTGAATGAAGTTCATCCGTAGAACCTATCAATGAGCCAATTTCAGCAACAAAACTCTTAGCATCAAGTTCAACATCAAGATTACCTTTTGCAAGTTCTCCGGATACTCCGGCCAGTTCCTTAATAGGAGATGCAACAAGTTTTGCCACAATAAATGCAATGATTGCAAATACTACTACTATCAATACCGCGATTATAACGTTGGTAGTGATTGCTTTATTCTCGGCAGCCTCAACCGTTTCCATCGGCTCACCCGCAAATGACATTCCCCAGACTGCACCGTTCTCATCATATATTGGCATATAGAACACGTAATACTTTTTACCGCCTATATCAACGTTATCCTTTTCGACAATCTGACCTGCCTGGCACTGGCTCCATATTTCAGGCGAAGACTTGGTTCCTATATTTCTGCTTCCATCAGCATTCTTGATGGATGTAATAAACCTTTCATCTCCCTTGAAGATCGTTATATCCACTTCATTTCCCTTGAAGCTGTCAGCATAATCAAAACTGGCATCATCCTGAGCAATGATCCCGTTTTGTATATCATACTCAAAATAATTTGCCGCACCTATCGCAGCAACTTCAAGACGTTCATAAGCGCCCTCAACCATGTTGCTGTTCAGCTGCCTGACCGCCGCTATCGTAAGCACGATCGCTCCGATCATAAGCGGCACAAGAGCAAACAAAATTTCCAGCAAATAAATCGAAACACCTTTTCTTCTGTTCATTTCCTACTCCTTCTCCTTTTTCTTTTTAAGTTTATCTGACGAGATTTCAAGTAACATGCTTTCAAGTTCTTCGATCTCCTGCGAAAGATTCCTGTTACGGTTATGCAGGATGCTGACTCTTCTTCTGGGGATGTCTTCTTTGATCCCTACTTTAACTACACTGCCATTTCTGATTGCTTCATATGCTATTCCATCTGCCACAAATCCCAGTCCCATACCGTTTTCTACGAAATGAAGCACCTGATCGGCTGATGCGGTTTCTATATCCGGCTCAAAAAGCAACCCTTCCGAACTAAAGAATGAATAATAAAATCTGAAGGTTTCCGTACCGGGTCGCGGACAAATTATGGGATATTTGATCAAATCTGACAGGGACAGCTTCTTATCTTTAAGATCCTTGTACCCTCCTCCCGCGATCAGAATATCCTGAAATGAGATCCACTCTTTCCCTCGTTCTGTTCCGGCTCCGCTGTCGGTTATGACCGCCAGATCGATCACCCCTTCCTCTACGCCGGTGATCAGGTCAAGGGTGGAATCATTTATTATGCGAATGCTGATGTCATTATGCTTTTCCATAAAATTAGCAACCACAGGCAAAATAACGTTAAACAACAGCATTTCGGAAATACCTATGGAAAATCCCAGAAACAGTTTTCTCTTTTGCGGATGCCTTCTGTTCTCGAGAGCAGCCCTCGCTGTCTCAAAATGCTTTTCCGCAAACTCTATATGCTTAAACAGTATCTCTCCGTCTTCGGTCAGTTTGACACCTGTATGAGACCTCTCAAGTAGGCGGCATCCCAACTCGCTTTCAAGATTTTTCATTGCACGGGAAATGTTGGGCTGACTGTTATTCAGCTCCTTGGCAGCACCGCTGATGCTTTGGCATTTTCCGACATAGTAGAAGATTTTGTAGTATTCATATGACATCGCCATATTCTCATCCTCGTATCTTTTGATGTTAACACGATTTTTAGCGTTTTAGGAAATACCGCTTTTTTGCAAGAAGGTATATCATTTTGATATGCCTATAATTTACCTGTTTACGGTCAACTCATCATTCTTCCGTGATCATTTTCACCGGCTCAAGAGCCTTTATCCGGCGGCCGAGAAATGCAGCGGTTGCCATCGCTATTCCGATTATGATGGCTGCGG
>DGUG01000180.1 GCA_002394535.1 Lachnospiraceae bacterium UBA4316 | reverse complement strand
AGCTGGGACTTCTCAAGATGGACTTTCTGGGGCTGGTTACCCTTACGGTTATCAAGGAGGCAGCACGTTTTGTTTATGAAAACAAAGGCGTGAAGGTAGACCCGGGTAATCTCGATTTTGATGATATAAACGTTTATAACTATATCGGAACCGGAAAAACGGACGGTATATTCCAGCTTGAAAGTTCGGGCATGAAGAGCTTTATGAAGGAACTAAAGCCGAAGAACCTTGAAGATGTCATAGCCGGAATATCTCTTTACCGCCCGGGCCCTATGGACTTCATACCTGTGTATATAAAAGGAAAAAACTCAAGATCGGACATCACATATGACTGTCCTCAGCTTGAACCTATCCTGAAACCGACATACGGGTGTATTGTCTACCAGGAGCAGGTTATGCAGATAGTAAGGGATCTTGGCGGATATACACTGGGACGTTCAGATCTTGTGCGCCGTGCCATGAGCAAGAAGAAACAGGATGTCATGGAAAGAGAGCGCAGAAACTTTGTGTACGGCAATCCCGATGAAAATGTTCCGGGGTGTCTGTCAAAGGGCATTTCAGAATCGGTGGCAAACAAGATATATGATGAGATGATGGATTTTGCCAAGTATGCATTCAACAAATCCCATGCCGCCGCATATGCTGTTGTAGCGTATCAGACAGCATACCTGAAATACTATTATCCCGTTGAATTTATGGCAGCCCTTCTTACAAGTGTGATTGATAATTCCGGTAAAGTAAGCGAATATATTTATTCGTGTAAGACAATGGGTATTAAGATTCTTCCTCCGGATATAAACCATGGCGTGGCAGGATTTTCCGTAAACGGTGATTCCATCGTGTACGGGCTTGCTTCGATCAAGAGTGTGGGATGGCCCGTAATAGAGGCAATTGTCAGTGAGAGGAATGCAAACGGTGAGTTTGCGGATATATATGATTTTCTGAACAGGGTGGACGGTAAAGACGTCAATAAGCGGGTCGTTGAGAATCTGATTAAAGCGGGTGCTTTCGACTCCCTTCCCGGCAACCGCAAGCAGCTTATGAACGTGTATGCCCAATACATGGACGGCATACTTAAGGACAGAAAGCAGAACATGGCGGGACAGCTGTCGCTTTTTGATATCGCAGATGGGGATGTAAAAAGCGACATGGCAGCTGAGCTTCCCGATATTGATGAATATCCGAAAAATGAGCTTCTTTCTCTTGAAAAGGAAGTTCTCGGAGTCTATGTATCCGGGCATCCGCTTGAAGAGAATGAAGCAATGTGGCGCCGGAATATCACCAATATGACCACTGACTTTGTATATGACGAGGATATAAGAAGCGCAAAGGTTACGGATAATACGAAGGTAACTATCGGGGGAATTATAGAATCAAAGACGGTAAAATATACAAAGACCAACAGGATAATGGCATTTCTTACGATAGAAGACCTTGTGGGAACGGTTGAGGTAATAGTGTGGCCGGATGACTATGAGAAGAATTCGAGGTATTTAAACGAGGATTCCAAAGTGTTCATTGAAGGCAGGGTTTCGGCGGAAGATGAAAAGGATGCAAAAGTCATCTGCAACCGTATTATTCCGTTTGACAGTATTCCGAAGAAGGTCTGGATCAAGTTTGCCACAAAGGATGACTATCAAAAAAGAGAAGGGGAATTGAATAATTTAATTGCGGATTCTGACGGTAAGGATATAATTGTAATATATATTGAGGAGACCAAGGAGAGAAAAACGTTGCCGCCAAGCAGCAGCGTTGATGCAAATGAGGAACTGACTGAAAAACTGTCCAAAGCATTCGGCAGTGATAATGTCAGACTGACTTAACAGGTTGTTGATAAGGAGATTGTGATGGCAAAAGAAGTTCGCACCATAGGAGTTCTTACAAGCGGAGGCGATGCCCCGGGAATGAACGCGGCAATCCGTGCCGTTGTTCGCAGAGCAATAGCACAGGGCAAGAAGGTTATGGGTATAGAAAAGGGATACAGAGGCCTTCTTGACGAAGAAATATATGAGATGTCACCGAGAGATGTTTCCGACTCTATTCAAAGGGGTGGAACAATACTTCGTACAGCAAGATGTGAGGAATTTATCACAGAAGAGGGGCAGAAGGCAGGAGCTGCCGTATGCAAAAGGCACGGGATTGACGGACTGGTTGCCATAGGAGGCGACGGAACATACAGAGGAGCCCAGAAGCTTGCGTCTCTCGGGATCAATACAATAGGCGTTCCTGCGACCATCGACCTTGATATTTCCTCAACCGATTACACGATAGGATTCGATACTGCAGTCAACACGGCTATGCAGGCTATTGACAAGGTAAGAGATACATCTTCCTCACACGAGAGATGTTCTATCATAGAAGTTATGGGAAGAAATGCCGGCTATATAGCGCTCTGGTGCGGGGTGGCAAACGGCGCTGAGGATATCCTGATTCCGGAGAAGTACGGGTATGAAGAGCAGGAGATTATTGATAATATCATCAATAACCGCAAGAAGGGCAAGACACATCACATAATCATAAACGCTGAGGGAATAGGACACTCTACTTCAATGGCTAGAAGGATTGAGGCTGCAACAGGTCTTGAGACAAGGGCTACGATATTGGGACACATGCAACGCGGCGGTTCCCCCACATGCCGTGACAGATATTATGCATCGATCATGGGTGCCTATGCGGTAGACCTTCTGTGTGACGGTGCAACCAACCGTGTAGTAGCGTATCGTGACGGTGCATGGGTAGATTATGATATAGACGAGGCTCTTGCGATGGAGAAGCATATTTCCGAGTATGAATATGCCGTAAGCAGGGCACTTGCAATCTGATCCTATGGATATTATTACAAGCACTTCAAATGATAAGGTCAAGCATGTGACAATGCTTGTAAACAACGCAAAAGCCCGCCGTAAGGAGGGTCTTTTTGCAGTTGAGGGCATCAGGATTGCAAGTGAGATCCCGGAGAATATGCTCAAAGAGTGTTTCGTATCTGAAGGATTTGCCGCGGAACATGAAATTTCGGAAATCTTCGGATACAAGACTGAACCGGTTATTGTATCATCTGCCGTATTTAAGAAAATGTCCGACACGCAAAATCCCCAGGGTATATTGTGTGTATGCGGGAAGAACGAGGAGACGGCGGATGATTTTCTAAAAGAGCGCAGATCTGGTAAGATCAGGCTTCTCATACTTGAAGGAATACAGGACCCGGGAAACCTGGGTACAATGATAAGAACAGCCGAAGGCGCCGGATTTGACGCTATAATCGCGGATGAGAACACGGTGGATGTATATAATCCGAAGGTAACAAGATCGACGATGGGATCGCTGTTTCGCGTTCCTGTTTATTATGTGAATGATCTTGCCGCGCTGATAGATGATATCAGGCAATCATCGGTTACGGTTTATGCCGCGCACCTTAACGGGGAAAAATCATACAAGGATATCAGATACGGAGACAGGGTTGCATTCCTTGTGGGAAATGAAGGTGCGGGTCTGTCCGACGGGATATCGGCGAAGGCAGACGAACTTGTTAAGATACCGATGCAGGGAAAACTTGAATCTTTAAATGCCGCTGTGGCAGCGGCACTGCTTATGTACAGTTTGTAATACATTTTTTCGCTCTCATAAAAAAGGAGGAGGCATTACATGAAACTTGGAGTAATAGGATTGGGGAATATGGCCACGGCCATGATAGGAGGCATCGTTAAAGCGGGAGTGTTTGCCGCTTCTGACATTACCGGATCGGATGCAAGTGCCAATCAGAGACAAAAGGCCGAAAAGGATCTGGGGATAAATACATGTGAAGAAAATGCAGATTCGATCAAAGGTTCCGATTATGTAATAATAGCCGTCAAGCCCCAAATATATGCGGATGTTCTGCCGCAGATCAAATCTTCGATGAATAATGATCAGGTAATCATATCAATTGCTCCGGGCAAAACGATTGCCTATCTGGAGGATAATCTTGCGGCAGGTGCAAAAATAGTACGTTTGATGCCAAATACACCGGCACTTGTGGGAGAGGGCTGCACCGGAGTGTGCAGAAATTCCAGGGTTTCCGATGAGGAGTTTGCATTTGTGCATAAAATGCTGTCGGGATTCGGAAAGGCATATGAAGTTAAGGAAAGCCAGATGGATGCCGTGGTTGCGGTTTCAGGAAGTTCTCCCGCATATGTCTTTATGCTTATTGATGCAATGGCAGACGGAGCTGTAGCAGAAGGACTCGATAGGGCGACTGCCATCAATATGGCAGCCCAGGCTGTGCTCGGGAGCGCAAAAATGGTTCTTGAGACAGGAAAACACCCGGGCCAGCTCAAGGATATGGTATGCTCCCCCGCAGGTACAACGATTGACGCGGTTGCAGTGCTTGAAGAGGCCGGATTTAGGGGCGCTGTGATAGATGCGATGGAAGCATGCGCCGAAAAATCGCGGAAAATTTGACATTTACATAAGTCTTTGATATAATGCGAAAGCCAACTGTGTAATAAATTTGTAACATTTTTTGGAGGAAGTTATGAAGAAACTTACATGGCCGGCTATGATAGCAGCATTATCGGTTATCATTGTCGGAACATGGGGGAGTAGCGTAACGGTGTCGGCAGCAGATGCGCAGATGCGCATTGTGACTGCGGGGGCAGCCAAGGCAGCCGGGATCGAAAAATCAAAAGTTGTTGCTTCGGGCAACACGATCAATATCGAAATAGTAGAAGATGAGTCAAAATCATCGGCAAAAACCGCAACAAAGAAGGGAGAGGTTGCGGGTATTTCATATGACAAGCTTGTCATGGCAAATGTCGATGAAGCTGTTAATGTAAGGGATTCCGCTTCCGAAGACGGAAAGCTTATCGGTAAGTTTTTCAAGGAATGCGGTGGTGAAATAATAGAAAAGGGAAACGGCTGGACAAAGGTCAAAACAGGGGACCTTACCGGATGGATAAAGAATGATTTTCTTCTGTTCGGTGATGATGCCGTTAAGCTTGCCGAGAAGGTTGTTGAGAAAACAGCAACCTGTACAACGGATTGTTTAAGAGTCCGTAAAAGTGCAGATCCCGACGGAACGGTTCTCGATCTTCTGGCCGAGGGCGACAGGATTGGTGTGCTCGGAGAAGAAGGGGAATGGACCAAGGTTGAGTTTTCCGACGGGCAGGAAGGCTATGTATCTTCCGAATATGTTACAATTGCGGATTCACTCGGAAGCGGCAAGACGATGGAATCAATAAAGGCCGAAGAAGAAGCCGTTAAGAAAGAAAAAGAAAAAGCCGAAGCGGCTGCCAAGAAGGCAGAGGTTGAAGCAGGACGAACAACGGAGACGACCAAAACCAATACAGGTGCAGTTGCAGCTGAGGTTTCGGATCAGGTATTACTGGCAGCTCTTATTCAGGCAGAAGGCGGAAACCAGCCGTATGAAGGCCAGGTTTCCGTAGGCACGGTTGTTATGAACCGTTTGAAGAGCGGCAGATACGGAAGCAGCATCGCATCCGTAATATATGCAAAGGGGCAGTTTGGACCTGCGGGAAGCGGACAGGTTGCTCAGATCGCAGCAGCAGGCCCCAAGGCATCATGCCTTCAGGCAGCGTCAGATGCGATCAGCGGAGTCAGCTATATAGGCGGAGCAACACATTTCAGAAATATCAGATCCGGATATACTGGTATAGTAATCGGTTCACATGTATTCTGGTAAAAAGTGTATCTGTCTACGAGAGGAGTAACTATGAAGTTGTTTAGAAGGATCACAGCACTTGCTTGCGTATTGGCTTGCCTTGTTGTTACACCGGTCAGTGCAACGGTTGCGGATTATTATGACATAGGTTTTATGAAATTCAACGGAGTCTATGTTAACCGTTTTGGACTGCCTATTCCCAATGTAGCAGCGAGAGGAATAGATGTATCTTCCTATCAGGGAACGATAAACTGGGCAGAAGTAGCTACCGATGATGTAAGCTTTGCTTTTATCAGATGCGGCACAACTAATACCGGCGTAGACAAGATGTTTACAACGAATGCCGCCGGAGCAGCTGCAAACGGTATTCCGTTCGGGCTGTATTACAGAACATATGCGCCCAATGAAGAGATCGCAAAGCTTGAAGCTACATATACAGTTATGTGCGCACAGAATTACGGGGCAACACTTCCGCTTGTAATGGATATCGAGGGAAGCACGCTTGCAGCGCTGGGAACGGCTCAGCTTCAGAAGAATATTCAGGCTTTCTGTGATGTTGTAAGGGCAGCGGGCTACACGCCCATGGTCTACTCATCCAAGAGCTTTATGAACACGTACATAAAATCATGTCCTTGCGATAAGTGGATCGCACAGTACGGAGATAACTTTACGTACACAGGCGGTGCTAAATACTGGCAGTGTTCGAGCCACGGATGGGTTAAGGGCATCGAAGGACGTGTCGATATAGATTTCAGATTTAATTAATGAGACATTTTACTTGCAATAGATATTGCGTTCGTGTATAATTACATTCGTTGCGAAAGCAACGGATACAGGGCTATCGCCAAACGGTAAGGCAACGGACTCTGACTCC
>DGUG01000132.1 GCA_002394535.1 Lachnospiraceae bacterium UBA4316 | reverse complement strand
CCACCGACAAATCTTATTGTATCGGAAGTCTTTACCTTTCTCATTTCACATTCCAACAGCCAGCGCAAATGATAACAAATGCCCTCGAGGACAGCCCTTATCATGTCCCTCTTTCCGTTCTCAACCCTAATGTTGAAGAATATCCCACCTGCATTTGAATCTTCAAACGGACATCTGTTTCCGTGAAGCCACGGAGTAAAAATCACACCGTTTGCACCCGGCGGCACCTTGCTTACTTCATCAGAGAGATAGTCATAAAGGCTCAGGTACCTGCTTTCCACATCGGTAACCTTGACTCTGTCCAGATATATTCCTATCTCATCCAATGCAAGATGCGCCATGACCCACTCAAAACACTTGCCGGCTGTCTCCAGTTCCGCATAGTAGTTGAAGTATCCCTTCTTTGCTGATAAAACACCGGTTATCATAGAAGTAAGATCGACCGTCTGATGATCCATGTATGTAGATACCCAGCCCGATGTTCCAACATATATATGTGTATCCCCGGGGCTTACACATCCGGCACCTATATTAACGAAGGTTGTATCTCCACCCCCTCCAAATACAGGTATTCCCTCTACAAGTCCCAGTTCATCGGCAGCTTTTTTCGTCAGCCCGCCAACAAGATCGGAGCAGTCAATGATATCCGGCATATGATCGGGATTTATCCCGTACATTTTCAGAAGACCTTTGTTCCAACCTTCTTTTCCCTTTCTTGTATCATACAGAAAGGTAGCAAATGCCGAGTCCGCTGTTCTCACAATCCGTCCGGTCGCACGAGCTACAAGATAGTCTCCTACGTCCAGCCATTTATATATCTTCCTGTATATATCAGGCTCATTGTTCTCTACCCACTTATACTTCCAGACCGGATCTTTCGCACTTACGGAACCAGCATAATTTACAATCAGGTTTCGCAAAAGCTTATACAGGTCGCATCCTGACACCTTTATCAGTCCTCTGCCCATGCACTGCCTGTATTCTCTGACTCCTTTTTGATCAAGATAATTCATAGGGCGTCTCAGGGCGTTCCCACTCTTATCAACAAGAACAGTTCCCTGCATCTGGGTGCAGAATGCGAGCCCTTCAATTTCTGATGGCTTAACATCCGACTTTATAAACAGCTCCCTTGTTGTCCGGCACAGAGCCTCCCACCACTCCTCCGTGTCCTGCTCGGCCCCTCCATCATCAGAAATATAGAGACCGTAACCGGCGGTCGCGCTTGCCACAAGCTCTATCCCGGAGCCTATCTCAAACAGGCAGGTTTTTACACTGCTCGTCCCGAAGTCATAAATAATGACATACATACGTCAGTCCTCTTTCAGGTGAATGCTCCAGCCTGTATCAATCTTATCCTTTACTGTTTTCATTGTCTCATCATCGAGATCCGGCCAATCCACCACGGTAGTCGCGTGATTCTTTACCAGATGGGCTTTTTCCGCGCACAGAGCAAGCGGCGTGTCAGCAAGAGAATCAGAATAAAAATTCTCGATTAAAGGAAATCCATGGTCAATGATGTACTTTGCCTTTTCCTTGGCATACATCAGGTTATTCGTAAATACGCCGTATTCACGGTCATATTCCGTCGCCATGTATTTTACGCCGAGCCTCTTCGCGATCGGTCCGATGATGCAGTCAGGAGATGCACTGATAATAAGATCATCCGATCTTTTCTGCGCCAGATACCAGTCGGAGATCCTGCTTTCGTATTTATCCCAGTAGCGTTCGATCTGTTCATCAAAATCATCTATCATTGTCAGATAACTGAACATTCTTCGCTGCAGCTGATAATTCGGAAGTTTTCCCAGCTTGTGCTTTATCAGAGTGCCGAGCATCCCCGGCAGATAGGTGACCCACAGCCTCGGATGGCGTCTTATGCACCACAGAGCAAAGCCTATGGAGCAGTCCGAATAAAAAATCGTTCCGTCAAAATCATATACGTTCATTTCAAATTCTCACATTCTTTCTGCTATTTGTTCCCTGATCCTATGTACCTAAAGCACAGCATGGTCAAATCATCAAACTGCTCTGCCTCCACTTCCGACTCAAAATCCTCGCCTGTATTGGTCACAGCCTTTGTAAGCGGAAGGCTCTCTAACGGTGCGTCCTCACCAATCACAAGCAATCCGTCGTCTGATGCCACAAAAAGTTTTCCATCGCACATGCAGGTGGAGTTTACAACCTGTGTATCAAGACCGTATTGTTCAAACAGGTCGGAGAACTGACTGGGTACCACCTTCATTACGCCCTGACGCGTGGAGGTGAACCACAGATTGCCGAGATAGTCTCTCATCACATGTCCGACAGAGTTATTCATCGGCAGATCCTCGAGTACCCTCAGCCCATCGCCCGTCAGCACGCTAATGCCATAGGATGAGCATATCCATATTTTTCCATCTATGTATTCTATCTGATACACTGAGCTTAAGGGATCGATGTCGATCTTTTTAAGGTCGGTGAGTTTTTCTCCATAGGAAGCATGATAGAAACCAAAGTCCCCCGCCTCAAAATAAAGCTTGCCGGGTTCCTCGGGATCGGGAAGCATGGAAGCTACTCCCTGTACGGTGTTTTCCGCCGCACTTAAGAAGCTTATCAGCTTACCGTCCTTTATCTTCATCAGACCGCCCCTCCTTCGTCATAATGATAAGATACATTTCTTCTATCAGCATCGAAACACGATCGATTGTCTTTTATCAACATTGTTTTCATTATGGTAAGACATACTATGTTCATCTTATAGACATAGCTGTAAGAAATACCGTCCACGCCATATGCGTTTGCATTATCTGATACATTCTTCGGAAACTCCCTGCGTTTCCCGAGACTCCGCACGAAAAGCGCTATTTTATCACCCTCATCTAAAAGCTTAAAATGAATATCCTTTGAATTACGGCGCATATCTGATACTATTTCCTCCACGCAGCGCATCACGCCATTTGCTCTGTCCGAATCTAAAAGCACCTCCTCAAGCGGTGCGCGAAGCTCCTCAAGCTCTTCCGTCATATCCACCCTGTCTCCTGATATCTCAAATTCTAATAATAGCTTACCCGAATAGAATTCCTCAGGTAACAATAGCAGGCGATTTTTTCTTTTGCCTGTCACAGCAGCAACCAATAACACTATCGGTATCAGCAGGATCAGCCCGACCACCTGATTTCCGGTTACAGACAGCCAGATGCCGTCTTTTCCGATTACCGGGATCAAAACCGCCATCATAACAACATACAGGCAGGAATCCGGAAGTATGGCAAACGCCATGGACATGGCAAACTGCTTCGTTGCCTCATAGTACAGAGTAAACATATAGACCGTGTGCATCACCGGGGTAAATACCATGCAAAGCAGCACGCCCCTCGATATATCCTGCGACAGCTCCATCCCGCACAGGGTCGAAAGCAGCGGAAGCGCGGCGTAAAACAGTGCTGCCCATACGACAGACATAATAAGCCCCATAAGCCATCCCTGCTTCCATACCTTCTTAATGCTGTTTACGTCCCGTTCCTCATAGTACACACCAAACAGCGGCTCTGTGGCAATCGCCGCTCCTTTAATTGTACCGGAAGCGAAATAGGAGATGTTGCATACAACCTCACTCACAGGCAGGATCATTGCATCGCCCGGGAACCCCGCAAGTATCAGGTTATTCTGGATTCCCATAACAATATTCTCCGCAAAATAGTCCGCCGCTGCCGGAAACCCGCATCGAAGAGTCTCTATGATCTCTTTGAAGCTTAAAAGCAGCGGACGGTATACCAAGCGCACATTCAACACGCGCAGTATTATCACGCCCCCGATGAACTCTGCAAGTCCTCCGGCTGAGGTCCCGATCCCAAGTCCGGCAACCTTCATATCTGCCGGGAATAAATACACACAGGAGATGGAAACGATCAGGTTGACCGCCACATTGATCGCACCCAGAGCAGCCCGGGCAGTCTGAAAGCCAAGGACATTCAGAACCTCCTGCAATATCATCCCTAAAGCGGTCAAAAATACGATCGGCGCACAAAAGCACAGATAGATCACGGCGTTATGAAATGTAACATCGTCCACCATATCACCGCCGCAGATAAGAACGATACTCTTGGAAAACATGAAAATAAGTACGGCAAAGACAAGCCCCACAAGGCATACAAGGGTTGCGCCGCCGTTGAACGCCCTGCGAAACTCCCGATCGTCTGCACGTCCCTTCGCCCAAATCATCCTGAGTCCGCTTCCGTGGATCAGTGAATAGATAATCGCTGCCAGGACACCGTACCCGGGCACTCCAAGCGCCACTGCGGCAATACCGCCCGCTCCGAGGCTCTGTCCCGCGATGATACTGTCGATCATCAGCGAAACGTTAAAAAGCAGCCCATACAACACGGCGCCCGGATATATGGATATCAGATTTTTCCAGATTACATTGCCCGAGGGCTTCATTACAGGCGTTTCATTCATTCATTTATTCCTACACTCCTGTTTTACACAGTATTTTTTGTATTATTCAATCGTCAGAATATCCGCAAAACCTGTTACCTCGAAAATCTCCTTTACTTCATCCGTAAAGTTTATTCTTCCTGTTCCGCTAAGGTCAACGACATGTTCCAGAATGTCAAACTTTTTTTATTCTCTGTCATGCATTGCCCTTTATCGCCTCATACTGAAATGCCTTCTGGGTTTTGCCGAGTATGGTCTTAAGATCCACATGCATGGACTCGTAGCCTGATTCCGTCCAGTACGATCATCTCCCCATCCACATCCGTGAATGTCCCAAGCCCGATATTGCCGTGACGGAGCAGCTCCGATACGGGTATGACCGCCCTCGAATAACCAAGCATCAGAGCCTGCAGCGTTGCCTTCGTATCCTCTTTGACACTGTTGATATGGCATTCTCAGGACATACGAGCCTGCACAGATGACAGCCCACACACTTGCTGCCGTCCAGCTTTGGGACCCTGTCCTCAAATCTTATGGCCTGATGTCCGCCATCCCGACAGGAAATATAGCATCTGCCGCAGCCTATGCATTTTTCGGTGTCGAACCGTGGAAAAAGTACCGTATCCCTCTCAAGAATATCCGTGGTATCGCTTACGGAAGAAAGCCCTGCGCCAACGATGTCCCTGACATTGGAAACCCCGAATTGTGCCAGATAATAGTTAAGACCGGAACAAAGGTCATCAATGATACGATACCCATACTGCATAACAGCGGTCGTTACCTGCAGCGAGCCGGCACCCATAAGGATAAATTCCAATGCATCGCGCCATGTCTCTATTCCGCCCATTCCGCTGATATGCA
>DGUG01000093.1:12035-16485 GCA_002394535.1 Lachnospiraceae bacterium UBA4316 | reverse complement strand
GGGACATTTTATGTATGTCACGTAAACACGATCTTTCCAGAATGTCGGAAAGCTTTACCAGAAAATCCGAACACCTCCGAAAGAATGATAAGAGAGGCTCGCCAAAGGCCTCCTCTCTTTGTGTTTCACGAATCCTGCTCATGGCAAGATCATAACGTTCATCTACAAGTTCATCATATGTTTCCGTCATACTTTTCATATAAATCCTTACACCCTGTTTATACACTCTGTTTAAAAACTGCGGATATTATTATCATAATGACCCACCACAGTATCACCGCACCGTTTATGACTATGGCAACAACCGCCGGTGCAATATATGTATCACGTTCACCGAGGCTTCTGATTCCGCAAACAATTCCGATCACGCACAAAAAGGCCGAAAACAGCCCGGCACTTCCGTAACCGGCACCGACCCTGCCCCCATTGCGGTAACTCTGTATCACCATTGCCGCCTCAAAGAAAACGTTGACTGCTCCAAGCACTATTCCCATTACACTCATAAAGGAATAATGCCTTGTTGTGAACATGAAGCTCTTTTTTTTTCGTATTTTGACCGGCTTGCCCATTTACGCTCCGTACGTTTTGTAGTATTCATCAAGAGAGCTTTTTATACCGTCATCTATAACGATGCGTCCGTGAACGTTTCGGTTATAAAGATGCTCCGTAACTTCGGCCATCGTGACTATGGCCTTAGCTTCAAATCCGTATTTTTCCGTAACCTCTGCAAGAGCCGGAAGCTTTCCGCCAAGTCCCAGCTCCATTCTGTCGAGAGATACCATAAGTCCGGTAACGGTTATATCACCCTGGGCCTTAAGGATGGGATACGTCTCTTCGATGGATTTCCCGCTTGTTGTTACATCCTCGATCATAACAATCCTGTCGCCGTCCTTTATTCTGCTGCCGAGAAGTATTCCGGCGTCACCGTGATCCTTTTCTTCCTTGCGGTTGCTTGAATATCTGATCTGCTTACCGTACAGTTCGTCATACGCTATCGCAGTCGCAACCGAAAGGGGAATACCCTTGTAAGCCGGACCAAACAAAATATCAAAATCATCCCCGAAGTTTTCATGTATCGCCCTTGCGTAATACTCGCCCAGACGCCTTAGCTGGCTGCCTGTTACATATCCGCCCGCATTCATGAAAAAAGGGGACTTGCGTCCGCTTTTTAATGTGAATTCGCCGAACCGCAAGACATCCGATTCAACCATAAATTCTATGAATTCCTGTTTATACTGT
Source organism: Lachnospiraceae bacterium UBA4316 (assembly GCA_002394535.1). Lineage (GTDB taxonomy): Bacteria > Bacillota > Clostridia > Lachnospirales > Lachnospiraceae > UBA2868. Next base: position 15,246 of record DGUG01000093.1, on the reverse strand, counting down.
TCCAAAAATCCTGTCCTCCCACTTTATTGTTTAAAAGGCATTTTGTCTGATGTCGTCTATCATATCGATCGTGGCAGCTCTTGCCGCGTCAGCAAATCCATCCTCGCCGAATTTTATATATTTCTCGTTTTTGTATGCTGCGATTATTCCGCGGGAACTGTTAACAATGGCACCCAGTCCGTCCTCATTAAAGAAAGGTTTCAGGTCCCTGCCGCTCCCTCCCTGAGCGCCGTACCCGGGTACCAGGATAAATGATTTGGGCATAATGCGGCGAAGTATCTCTCCCATCTTCGGGTAAGTCGCACCAACAACCGCTCCCACATTACTGTATGTACCATCCATTGATAATTTTGCCCACTCATTTACCTTGAATCCGACTGCTTCATAGAGTGTTGAATCCTCGTCATGAAGTACCCTGTCCTGAAATTCTCCGCTTGAAGGGTTACTCGTCTTGACAAGTACAAATATACCTTTATCATTCCCGTTACACTCATCTATAAAAGGTTTGATACCGTCTGAGCCAAGATAGGGATTAATCGTGCAAAAATCTTCGTTAAAGACCGGAATTTCAGTGTTACCGATCTTAACCTTACCAAGATGTGCTTTCGCGTAGGCCGTGCTTGTAGAGCCGATATCCCCGCGTTTAACATCACCTATAATTATAAGACCCTTTTTTCGGCAATAATTGACCGTTTCGGTAAACGCTGTAAGTCCGGGTATTCCGAACTGTTCATACATGGCTATCTGAGGCTTAACGGCCGGTACAAGATCACAGATACCGTCGACTATCGCCTTGTTATATTCTATGATGGCATCTGATGCCGCTTCTAACGTCTCGCCTCTTTCCTTTATTGCCTTATCCAATATTTTCTTCGGGATATTGGAAAGAGTCGGGTCGAGACCGACAACAACCGGTGCATTCTTTTTCTTAATCCCTTCAATAAGCCTTGATATCATGAGTCCTCTCCCTTGCTGATGTTTGCTCTAAAAAAACTATAGCCACGACAGTTGTCGTGGCTACTGTTTATTGTTGTCAAACCGTTACCATTGACATCGTTTCCGCATACTTGCGTATGTTAGAGGCATTTGCGTACTTTCTGACCTTGTCGCCGTTTACAACCACAAGAGTCGGCGCCTGCATTACCCCGTATCTTTGCGCAAGCTCTGTATTTTCCTCGGCATCTATGAGAACATAAGTCTCATTCTTGAGATATTCCTTGGCAAGTTTGCAGTTAGGGCATGTCTTGGTAGTGAACAGATATTTTACATTTTCAACGGCACCGACCTCAACTTTTGAATCAGGATCAGTTCCGGACATTTTGACTATTGCGGTCAAGGGTCTCTTCATGCTGCTGTTTGCGATATCATATACAACCCTGTTTTTGTATTCCTGGCTCTTACCATCGTTCCAGTTCTGGACCGGACGATAATAACCGGTAATTCTTGAATAAACCTCAGTCGTCGTTCCGCAATGAGGGCAGGTCTTGACCTCGCCGGCAAGATAGCCGTGCTCTTTGCAGACCGAATAGGTCGGACTGAGTGTGTAATAAGGAAGCTTGTAATTGCAAGCAATCTTGCGTACAAGTGAAGCTGCAGCCTTCCAATCGGGTAGTTTCTCACCGAGGAAAGCATGGAATACAGTTCCGCTTGTATATAACGTCTGAAGATCATCCTGGATATCAAGCGCGTCAAATACATCGGCTGTATAGTCAACCGGAAGATGCGATGAATTCGTATAGTACGGTGTGTCACCCGGATGTCCCGCAGTCTTGATGTTGGGCCAGCGTTTTCTGTCATGCTTTGCGAGGCGGTATGTGGTTGATTCAGCCGGTGTTGCCTCAAGGTTATAGAGATCCCCGTACATCTCCTGATAATCGGAAAGCCTCTCTCTCATATGGTTAAGAACTTCCTTGGTGAACTCCTGGGTTCTCGGGTCCGTCATATCGGCGCGAAGCCAGTTTGCATTAAGCCCCACCTCATTCATTCCGATAAGCCCTATCGTAGAGAAATGGTTATCGAAACTTCCGAGATATCTCTTCGTGTACGGATACAGGCCTTCATCAAGGAGTTTCGTGATAACTCCGCGCTTAATCTTAAGTGATCTTGCGGAAATATCCATCATGCGGTTCAGTCTTCTGTAGAAATCATCCTTGTCGGTAGCAAGATATGCAATCCTAGGCATATTGATTGTAACAACACCTACAGAACCCGTGGATTCTCCCGATCCGAAGAAACCGCCGGTCTTCTTGCGCAGTTCCCTGAGGTCAAGGCGCAGTCTGCAACACATACTGCGAACATCCGAAGGCTCCATGTCGGAATTAATATAATTGGAAAAATACGGTGTGCCGTATTTACTTGTCATTTCAAATAGAAGTCTGTTGTTCTCGGTATCTGACCAGTCGAAATCCTTAGTAATGGAATATGTGGGAATGGGATATTGGAACCCTCTTCCATTGGCATCACCTTCAATCATCGTCTCGATGAATGCCTTGTTGATCATATCCATTTCTTCCTTGCAGTCCTTGTACTTGAAGTCCATCTCCTTGCCGCCCACAAGTGCCGGAAGTTCTGCAAGGTCTGAAGGAACCGTCCAGTCAAGCGTCACATTCGAGAACGGTGCCTGCGTCCCCCAGCGGCTCGGTGTGTTGACACCGTACACAAAGGACTCTATACACTTTTTAACCTCTTTGTATGTAAGGTTGTCTGCCTTTACGAAAGGTGCAAGATATGTATCAAACGAGGAAAATGCCTGAGCTCCTGCCCATTCATTCTGCATTATTCCAAGGAAATTAACCATCTGGTTGCACAGAACGGATAAGTGCGATGCGGGCGCGGAGGTAATCTTACCGCTGATGCCGCCGAGTCCCTCCTGAATAAGCTGCTTTAATGACCAACCTGCGCAGTATCCTGTAAGCATTGACAGATCATGGATATGGATATCCGCATTTCTGTGAGCTTCCGCAATCTCCTCATCATATATCTCGGACAGCCAGTAATTTGCCGTAACAGCACCCGAATTGGAAAGAATCAGTCCCCCCACGGAATAGGTCACGGTTGAATTCTCCTTGACTCTCCAGTCCTCAACCTTAACATAACTGTTGACAACATCCTTGTAATCAAGGATTGTTGACTTCATGTTGCGCATCTTCTCTCTCTGCTTACGATAGAGGATGTATGCTTTTGCAACCTCGTTATATCCTGTCTGCTCCAG
>DGUG01000093.1:0-11904 GCA_002394535.1 Lachnospiraceae bacterium UBA4316 | reverse complement strand
GCCGTTACACGAAGTGACAGAAGATCTATCATATCGTTTGTGTACTGCTTCTCACAGGCATTAAAGGCTTTCATTATCGCATCATTAATCTTCGCGATATTGAAATCCGCCAATTCTCCGTCTCTTTTTACTACGCTGAACATTACGACTACTCCCTTCCTTGTCCGAGAACCCCCAATGTGACCCCTCTGTAACTGTCTAAAGATTTGAATAATACATGACTTACGTACGTGAAAAAGTATAGCATTGTAAAATAATGAAGTCAACATAAAAAATACAATATCTTATGTTAACTGTCCTGGGAAACACAAGATATTGTATCGAAAATCATTGATATTTTAGGTTTATTGTAAACCCTGCACAAAAATTATGGCTGATTTTTTACCTGCTGCTCAAGAAAACGTTTTCACGCCTTGCAACTTCATCATCAGGGAACATTTGCAGATATTCTTCCATGCTCTTTTTGGCCGAATCAAAGTCGTACAGTCTCTCATATGCCACAACCCTGTCAAACATCATGCCGCCTGCGCCTTCCCCGCCACTTAAACTTAGCCCGGCCTCGATTGTCTCGAGCGCTCCTTCATAATCTCCTTCTTTGATCTTACACGATGCAAGCTGCTCATATATTCTTCCTGCGGAAACATTTTCACGTAAGTAGTCGGAATACAGAGTCATTGCATAGGTTGCATCACCGAGCGCCTCATACGTTTTCCCCAAATAAAGAGTAAGATTCTCACTGTTCTGGGATTGCTTCGCCTTTTCAAGATCACTTCTGGCATCCGTATAAGATCCCATATAGTATTCAAGGACTCCTTTGTTGTAATCGGATAACTTACCGCCAGCGTTAAGCGCCGTCTCAAGATAACCCGAAGCTTCAGAATCATACCCTTTTGCATGAAGTTCCTCGTATATTCCCACATACCTGTCGTAGTTTTCCGAAGCCAGGGATACGGACATGTCAAAATCACTTATTGCTTCAGCCTTGTTTCCGAGTGCCAGATTAATCTTACCTCTTACAAAATACGCGCCGTCGTCCTCCGGCCTTAAGGCTATTATCGAATCAAGGGTTTTGTGTGCCCTTTCAATATCCCCACTCTTAAACTCTGCCACAGCCATATAATATGAGATATCTATATCCGGCTGCTCAATGAGGCCGTTTGAACACGAAAGCGCCGACGTGAACGATTCGACAGCTCCGGCATAATCACCGTCAGTAAGTTGTGCTATTCCCCTTGATCTGTATGCAAGTTTGCCGTTCTCGGGCTCTGTCTCTGCTTTTTTACAGCCCGCAAGAAACGTTGCGGTCGCAAGTAAAATGAAAATAAATGATTTTGGTTTCATAACATGTACCATTGTGTTAAAATACTTGGATATGGATAACAATACGTTCTTAACAACCAAAAAAATACGGCTGTCTTGTAATATGCTGAAACTGATCGCGTGTATTCTCATGTTCATAGATCACTTCGGGTACGGAATTCTGCATAACTACATGATAGCACATGCAATGGATATTCTGCCCGACGATTACAAGATGCTTAATACAGCATATACAATCTGCCGCGGAGTAGGGCGGCTGGCATTTCCCATATTCTGTTTCTTCCTTGTAGAGGGCTTCACAAGAACCCGCAGTGTTGTAAAATACATCGGAAGACTGGCCGTGTTTGCGGTCCTGTCCGAGATACCCTTTGATCTCGGGCTGTACGGAGTACCCTTCAGATGGGAGCATCAAAATGTGATACTGACATTCCTCATCGCACTTATCATGCTTGTTGTGATAAAGTATCTTGAAAACAATATATGGGGCCTGTCTTCGTCTCTTATTTATTTCACATGTGTCTGTGCGGTTATTGCATTTGCTGATGTCGCTTTTCTTCTTAATACCGACTACTCATGGAAGTGTATGCTGATTACGGCTGTTTTATACTTCGCAAGGGGTACCGGAGCTTTCAAATATCTTGCCGGCGCCGCTGCAACGTGCTGGGAAAAATACGGTCCGTTATCATTTCTGCTTCTGTATTTTTATGATCCCGAAGTTCGTCCCAAATACAAATATGCGTTCTATCTGTTCTATCCGCTTCATTTGGCTGCCATCTACCTGCTTGCAAAGTTTATAATCTGATCTTTGAGGCATTCCGCAAGAGCGCCCAGAACCGCCTTGATAAGCTGTCTGTCTTCTGCATCAAGCGCGCCTGCCGCCGCGATGGCTTTTGCCATTATAGATGTAAGGTTTCCCTTAAAATCATTCATATCGGATACTCCGGCCGCCACAAGAATCTCATATATCTTGTCAATAAAAGCTTTCATCTTAGCCGGATCTGCTTCATTGGTCCATTTATTTACCGCTTCGTCGGAAATGCAAAAGCGCTCCGCTATATCATCCCTATACACAAAATCATCGTCTTCAACTATCCAGTTAAAGGGATCATGCTGAAGTATTCCGAATCCCGCTGCCTCTATAACCCTGTATTCTTCCTGAGACTGCAAAAGCATTCCTATTATAGATGAATGCGGAACATATTTCTGTATCCGGTCCTTTATTGCGTCAAAGTCGGCATCCTCCAGAGTTTCCTTTGTAAACCCGGGGCCGTCCTGGGAGTATATGTTTAAAATTCTCTCACGTACCAGTCCGGAGCATTTCATTGCTGAATATACAGCGAGATTACCACCCTTTGAATGTCCTCCGACACTGAATCCGCCTCTGATCCTCTCCGCCGCGTAATGAAGATAGTCAACAGCCTTAACCTGCGCCGGAACAGGCGTCATAAACGCCATATTAAAGTCTTCCTTCCACCCGATCATTGTCTCATCCGTTCCACGGAATACAACATGTGTCACTCCCTTCGCAAGATAAGCCGTTACGGCAGAGAACTGCATCTCCCATTTATTACTTACAAGGTCGATATGATGATTGAGTCTGATATCCGCAAACCGTCTTGAAGCGGCCATGGCGTCAAAGAGCTCTTTATTATTCTTTTTGTATCTCTCATCGGCAAACAGGTCATCCACCCCGTCGGAAAGAGCAATACTCTTTAAAGTGACCGAGGGAAGCATAGTTCCGACAGCAGGTACTTTACCTTCAAGTTTTAAATAAGAGAACTGAGACAGAATAAGAGCATCAACCTTATTGAATTCTTTTTCTTCAAAAGTAAGATCTCCGTACTTTTGGATATAATCAATGATATTCTTCACGATCAGTTTCCGGTTTCTTTATTATCTTGCCATTTAATACCATTATGAGTAATACTACTCCTCCGGCCAGAATAAAAATCGAAATAAACTGTGAAGTCGAAAGAGGACCCACAGAGCCTCTGTAATCGTTCCTGAAAAACTCTATTACAAATCTTCCCACACTGTACATAATAAGATAAAGGGCAGTCGCAAGACCGGGAACATACCGGAGTCTTCCTGTCTCCTCTCCCCCTTTTTTCGGGCAGCTCATTATATACAGTATAAATAAAACGGCAAAGATCAAAAAATTCCCCACTGCCATTATAGGCTGTGTAGGAACAAGCCTTACACCGGCCGGCGCAATACACCCTTCGGGGAATATAAGCGAAAAATGCGAATTGGTTTCACGTCCGTAGCAGCATCCCGCAAGAAGACACCCTACCCTTCCGAAAGCCTGATTAAGCGGAACAGCAGTAGCAAACAGGTCTATATACTCGAGGAACTTAAGCTTTTTGATTCTACAGTAAACATATATTGTCGCTATTCCTGTGATTATTCCGCCGTAAACGACGAACCCTTCCGAACCAAGCACTGCCATCGGGTCGGTAAGAAGTGTTTTGAACTCAACTATAATGTGAAGCAGTTTTCCACCCAAAAATCCTATAATAAGAACGTAAATGGCGATGTTTACAAAATCACCGTCCGAAAGATTCCTCCTTTTTGCAAGGAAACTACCCACAAAAACAGCGGCAAGAAAACCCAGGCCAATCATAAGCCCGTATCCGTGTACCGTAAATTTTCCTATACTGAATAGATCAATCGCCATAATTTAATCCTTCCGATTTTTTTCTTAAGACAAAAGGCGCGGACTACCGCCCGCGCCAAGTCTCACTCGAAATTACTGCATTGAAAGTCCACTCCACTTATCATCGGGAATGATTCCGACATATGTCTTACCCGTATTAAGAACAACTTCATTTCCGTCGCTGTCGAAATAACGTGTAGGCGTTACCTCGTCCTCCTTCGACCACGTCACCGGGATCGCCTTACCTTCGGTTATGAACCATCCGTCACGCTGATAGTCAATTGCATGGAACATCATATAACCGTTATCATCAAACTTGACATATCTTGTGTTCTGAAGAAGAACATTCGTGAATCCCAACTGGGCATCTCCGTTACCGGGGTCCGTGTGCTTCTGTCCGTATTCGGAATACATATAAAGGTTTGTAGCGGGATCATATTCAAGCTTTGATGCGTTGTGCTTAAAGGGAAGCTCAATCTTGGTGCAATCCTTAACCCCGGGAGCTCCGGACAAGTCATTTATCTCACTGTCGCTCGAAACGAACTGATAGTGAGGACCTCCTGAGTAATACTCATTATACGTCCTTGAAACATTACTCTTGCTTTCAAAATTCTTGTCAAGATCACCTGTGCAGATATACTCGGTAAACTCTCTTGACTTGCCGTTGTCTACTCTTGAAAATGTTCCCGAGAAGTTATCAACGAACGGTTTTGCAAGATAATCATCAATATAGAAAGGACCGCCGTCATGACACACGATCGCGTTCCATTCGGGCGCGATTACAAGGTTTGTGGGACGTGTACTACGGATACTTCCAAGCTGGTCTATCTTCTCCCAATCCTTAACGAGAACCATCAGACGGGTAATTCCGTCATTAGCAAGGGAATTAGTCATTTCATACACTACATCGGCATACTGTGAGAGACCGTAATGAGGAAGCGCGGTCTTCTCGTTATCTACCATTGCGGCGATAGGTCTCTGGTCCTTGATATCTTCCGAAATCCATTCATTTGTAAGCTCACTTCGGTACATGCCCTCATGAGAGCCGTCATCAGCTGCAACATCTTCCTGCTCAATGCTGATTGCAGGGGTGCTGTTTACAACCTCTATCTGTGGAGCAGGGGCAGCCGGAGCCGCAGCCTCCTCCTTATCCTTACAACCGGCAAATACTACAGCCGAACAGAGTGCAAGAAGAAGAACACTACTCTTTTTCATTCTGTAAAACCTCCTAAAATAACTCTTTCTGAAAATCACCTGTGAAATTATAACACTAATCTTCGAGAGATTATACCACAATATAATGTGGCTGTCACTGTCATTTTGCACAATTATTCTTAATTAAAGTAAACTGTCTTGATCTCATCGGTAAACTTTTCGGCTCCCGAAGAATTTAAATGTGATGTATCCGAGAAGTACTTACCATCGTATACACGCAGCTGTGTTTCATATTCGATATTACCCCATATCGTGCCAATCTGCTTGATATAATTCCTGTATGATGCGTAATAATGCTCATTCAACCCTTCATACGTTGCCGTATTAACAGCCGGTTGCAGGAGAATAACACGAATACCGTTATCATCACACATCTTCAGTAGTTTTTGCAAATAAAGGGTGATAAGCTTTGCATCGCCATCAATAACCATATCCTCATATGAGGTTTCATATGACTCATCGTAGCATTCCTCCAGCTCTCCAAAGCCCCCGTAACCGTACGATACCTGCAGATCCTTGTACGCCGATTTATTAATATTATATCTTCCCGTAAAATGTGCGGCATTTATTGCAGGCAGGTATTTGTTGGGGAGAGCAAGCCTTGCCGAGAGCCCGTCAGTTATATACTGTTCATACAGAACCGCACCGGCATCGCATGCCCCTGCATTTTTATAGAGTTCCGGCAGTTTCGATACAGGAATTGCATTAAAATAAACTGTCCTGGTCTTGTAATTATCTATATGCCAATAATGAAACGGCGCAAACATTATAATCACATTTTCCGGAGGCCTGTGATTTTCAAGATATTCCGACAAGAAATAGTACATCTCTATCGATGTCGCACCTCCAACGGCCATATTGATACATGAGCCCCCGAGTTTTGCAGGGATAACGGAACTCATTGCACCCGAGTCACCGAGTATTACCGTATCAAAGCTCTCTCCGCCATACTCGTCAGAGGATGCCACATTTTTCTTAAACTGCCATGCAGGAAATTCCTCATCCATATAGCAAAACGGACAAAGCATGGTAAAGGCAACAAGTATGATCGCCGGAACGGATGCAAGTATACATTTGAGGATGAATTTTATCTGTTTCATAATCTCTGGGTCATTTAACCGTTTTTACATCTTTGAATAAATGAATTCCTTTCCGGTAAGGTTTGCCGAAAACAGTATCGCTATCAGAAGCGCATAATATATGGTCCATCTCCAAAACGTGGGAATACGGGTTATAAGCGCCGGGGTGTCGCACTGTCTTTTGTTCGCCGCACTGTCCGCGGCGAGAACAAAAATCATCATAGCAAGCACAATGATAAGGTTAGCCTTTCCGAGTCCGAGAGTTACTATACGGCCAGCGTCCGAGAGTGAAAATCGCGTAATTATACCTTTTACTGTAAGATAGGCTTTTGTTACGTTGTCGTTTGCAAAATAAATAAATGTATAGGAAAACAATAAATAAACACCGATCCTTTTTAGGAACGTGCGAATCTTCTCAAATACTACCCTTGCCCTTCCGGATCTGCAAAGCCTTGTCGACAGGATATCCGCTGCTCTGTCTCTTGCCGGCAGCAGTATCTGCCCTGCAATATTTAATATCCCGTTCAATGCACCCCAGATAAAGAATGTAAGATTTGCCCCATGCCATATTCCGCTCACAAAAAGCACCACAAATATGTTCATGTACTTCCTTACGGCACCCCGCCTGCTGCCGCCAAGAGGAATATACATATAATCCCTAAACCACGTTGAAAGTGATACATGCCATCTTCTCCATACCTCTGACATGCTCTGCGCCAGAAAGGGCTGGCAGAAATTCTCCTTCATTCTGATTCCGAGTATATATCCGCTCCCTATCGCTATTTGTGAGTATCCTTCAAAATCGCAGTAAAGCATGAACAGATAGAAAACAGCCGCTGTCACAAGTTCAAAACCGGATCTGGCTCCCGGGTCCGAATACACATTTTCAACAACAATCGCAAGTCTGCCCGCCACAGCAAGTTTAAGAAAATACCCCCACAGCATTTTCTGCATCCCTGTTTTTGTCCTGTCTGCCGAAAAATCATCTGCTGTGGTAATCTGCGGAATTATATCCCCTGCCCTGTTGATAGGGCCCGATACTATACTTAGGAAAAAGGACAGAAAAAGTCCAAGTTTTAAAATGTTCTTCTCAGGCTCGATCTTTCCGCTGTATACATCAGCGATGTAAGAAACTGCCTGGAATGTATAGAACGATATTCCCAGCGGAAGAACAAGGTCGGTCCTTACAGGACTTCCGATAAGTTCCAGTGAAAAATCAAGATATTTGAATATGAATAAAGCCCCTACAAGAACTATAGTCGACAAAGCCAGTACGAGTTTTTTGATCCTGCCGTCATCCGCATAGAATATTCCTATACCGGTAATATACGTAATGACTGTAGCCACAACAAGAAGCGCCGTAAAAGCACCGCTTTTTGAGTAATAAAAAGCCGTACTTGCCACAAGCAGACACACATATCTGAACCTTTTCGGTATCAGATAGTATATAAGTACCGTTATCGGAAACAATACTATATATGCAATAGTGTTAAACATTGGAAATCACCGTCTTGTCTGAAATAAACTATTATATTATAATGTATCGATGTTGCGATTGTAAATCCGGCGATATGGAAATATACGGAATATAATACTGAACAGGCATATACAATGAATAATAACAAAAATGATAACAAAAAAGAAGAAAACTCTTTTGTAAGGGAAGTGTTCGAGTGGATAGCTGTAATAGTTATATCCGCCGCGCTTGCATTCGCACTTGATAAATTCATAATCGTAAATGCCAAGATTCCTTCCGCATCCATGGAGCCAACCATCATGACCGGTGACCGCCTTATAGGAAACCGTCTCGCATATTTAAACGAAGATCCGGAACGTGGAGATGTTGTTATCTTTTTATTCCCGGATAACGAAAGGGAATACTTTATCAAACGCGTGATAGGGCTTCCCGGAGAGACCGTAAACATCCGTGACGGAAAAGTCTATATCAATGACAGCGAAGAGCCTCTGGACGAGTCGGCATACATTGTTACACCCCCGCTCGGTGATTTTGGTCCATATATCGTGCCCGCAGGCGCATATTTTATGATGGGGGATAACAGAAACAATTCCATGGATTCAAGGTTCTGGAATCAGCATTACGTGTACAAGGACAAGATTCTCGGTAAGGCTTGGGTAAGATATTTCCCGAAGCCGTCGAAGATATACTAAGAAACCCTCCCCGCTCAAACGGCGCTCCGCCTTAAGGACGCTCGCCATTGAGATCGGCTTTGCCGATGTGGGCTCGCGGTGCAGACAGGGTCCCTACCCTATCTGCATTATCGGCATAACCTAAATAACTGCTTTATCTCCTCGCCGCTCGCGAAACCTTCATTAAATGCACTTGCGCTTCCGGCGCACACTCCGAGACACAGTGCATCTTCCATATTTCCGCTTTCAAGATATCCCGCCAAAAATCCCGCAACCATAGAATCTCCGGACCCGACACTGTTAACAACAACTCCTGCCGGTGCATTTCTCGTAAGAACATTTCCATCCTCAGTTATAAGGACGGCACCGTCTTCTCCCATCGAAGTAAGAACATTTCTTGCGCCTTTATCCTGAAGACTTTTCGCAGCTCTGACAATTGCCTGAATATCAGCCGAAGTAAACTCCTCATGAAAGAGTTCGGACAGTTCTTCAATGTTCGGTTTTATCAGGAAGGGATGATAACACAGTGCATTTATAAGTGCTTCTCCCGTAGTATCGAGAATTACTTTTGTGTCCCTGTAAGGCAATTCGGAAATAAAAGTCGCAAATGTATCATTCTCCATATTGGCGGTCGCAGCACCGGCAAGAATCAGGATATCGTCGCTTCCGATCTGTCGTATTCTGTCCCGCAGTGTCCTCATACTGACCGCATCCACAAACGGACCCGGTGCATTTACTTCCGTCTCTTCTATTCCGTGAAATTTGATATTGATACGTGAATGCCCCTCCGGAAGATGCACAAAATCAGTTTCGATCCCCAGCCTCTGAAGACCTTCTTCAATTTCCCTTCCGGTAAATCCGGCAACAAATCCAAGGGCAGTATTGTCGATTCCAAGCTCTTTGAGAACCTGGGAAACATTTACACCCTTTCCGCCATACATATATGATGCCTTTCGCATACGGTTAAGATTACCGATCTCAAGACTATCAACCGTAACAAGATAATCAATGGACGGGTTATAAGTAAGTGTGTATATCATATATCCTCCTCATCTTCCAAAAGATTCGAATTGGGAATATAACCAAGATAGACCATCCGGCGGTAAATCTGTTCTCCAAGAAGCCTGTGATAATGCTTATTTCCATGAACATAATCGCTTCGCAGCGACGAAGGGATCTCCCCCTTTTTAATATCGGCAATGTCCTGATCCGACGGAGTAATACCGGCATCCTTCAATCCGTAGTTAAGCATATATTTTCTGATATCGACAAAATGATCGCCGAATTCTTTGTTCATAGCTTCGTTTACCGAATCTATCTCAGGTATTCCTCCGGCATAGGTCAATCCTACAATAATATATTTGTCGCATTTTGCGGCTTCAAGCATCTTGCGCTCAAGACCGATAATATTACGCACCGTGGTTGAATCCGGAAGGTCGTTGGTTCCTGCAAAAATCACAAGAACATCTCCCATCTTGGCATCAGTGATACCATGTGTTTTGAACTGCGTATTTTCCTCGACAGCTATACGTTCTCCTTTTTTACTGCGCTTAAAATAATATGATCCGTTAAGTTTCTGCAGTTCACCTTCTATGCCGCTTATCGAGCATGGATTTATACCGCCTTCACCGTTATCAAGGAAAAAAACGTGTCCGTTATTCTCTGTGCGAAGAAATATCGGGATAAGGCTCGGTTCAGCAGGAATGACAGTAGCCTTAACATTTACCCTCATTCCTCCTTCACGCATGGCTATCATTGAGGTATTCTCAGCTTCAACTCCGTAATTAACAACCTCACATCCTGACAGATTCCTTAGAATATCGGGATATGCGCTTTTTCCGTCAAGCGATACGGTAAGCGAATCTCCCCAGCATACTATCCTGGGGATGAGTCCTTCGAATTCTGCTACAGGTTTTATCGTGCCATGCCACAACGCTTCGTTGTCATCCTTAACAGGAGATACCGGTCCTTCTTCTTCCTGAATAACCGGTGTAGGCGTTATCGGTGTGGCTGGCTTGTCTTTTTCAAGGTCTGCTGCCACCGGCTCCGTTGCCGACGCTTTTTTCTCATCGGCATAAACCTTTCCCGCATATATCCTGGTGGTAATGAACAGGCTCATTGCCAATATGAAAAAAAGATATGTAATCAGTGTCTTTTTCATAATATCCTATTATAACATAAAAAAGGAGATGCCGCCCAGCGCATCTCCTTTGATCCGTCCCCGCTATTTCTTCTCGATATAGTTTCTGATATACTCTTTAACCTCTTCGCGGTCAACTCCGAGAGCAAGAGCCATTTCTTCATAGAGTCGGTTCTCCGCGATACGGAAATATCTCTCATCTATTGCGGTCGACTTCTTGCCACTCTCTACTCTTGCCTTTCTCCGGAAATACATGGTCTTGATGATACGAATAAGCTTGCGTGGGTCCTTTGAATTAACAGCGTTTTTGTATTCTGCCTCGCGCTTCTTCTCATCCGAGATATTGATCTGGTCAAGATCTTCTATCTCATCCATCAGTTCCCTGACCTCTTCACGATCAAGCGCAAACCTGAGTGCATCATCATCTCCGTCAACAGGAACATAAATTGTTGCCGCATTATCAAAACAAGGCCTGAGGGTGTAATATGTTCTTCCGGCAGCAGACTTGCCCATTCCCGCAAGCGGGCCTATCTCTTCAACGCGACAGACACCGTTGCTGCATACTACAGTATCACCAATATTGAACATATTAACCTCCCTGAATTATTTCGAAACCTACAGTCGTGCAGTAATTATTATACAACTTTTATCAGGGAATTGTAAGCTTTTTTTCTGAATATACTGTATATCATGATTTATATTCTGAATGTTTGCTTCGAAGTCATTCTCACGATTTACAACCAACATCGACTACGTCGATGTCGCCGCGTCACGATTTCTTCGAAGTTATCCTCATGATTCACAACCAACATCGACTACGTCGATGTCGCCGCGTCACGATTTCTTCGAAATCGTGACAACTAATCCATCTGGAATTCACCTACAATATCCTGAAGCTGTCCTACGCAGTTCTTGCTTTCTTCAACAAGTCCGCTTGTCTCGCTTGTACGGGTAACCATATTTGTAGTCTTCTCCGCGATGTCCGTAACACCCACAGTGGACTCACCGACAGTGGATGTGATACCCGAAATAGCATCGCTGATCTTGGATATCGAATCCGTAAGATTGATGATGGACTCATGAACATCATTCATACTTTCCTTGAACTTAACCGCGTCATCATTATACTGCTCGCTGACCTGCGTAAACTCCGCATAATCGGCAAGCACGGTCTCCTCAAGGAATGCTCCTGTTTCGGAAAGACACCCGGACATATTCGAAACGGCATTGTTTACTTCGCTTACGATATTGTTGATGTCTGCAACCGTGGTAGAAGTCTGGTTTGCAAGATTACCGATCTCCGTCGCAACAACCGCAAATCCTCTTCCTGCCTCACCGGCTCTTGC